>JAPOWL010000002.1 GCA_026707615.1 Acidobacteriota bacterium
CCCGACCAGTTGCGCGGATCGGGCACGTTGGGGTTCGACGGCGAGTTGTTGAAGTAGCCCGTCATCCGCAGGATCGTGCCCTTCGGCAGCAGCGGCGCCGCGTCGTCCTCGTAGTTGTAGACGCGCACCCAGCTATGGTCGTAGCCGGCGCAGTTGAGCGTCTGGACCGTGTGGCCCCAGATGGCGTCCAGGCACATCCGCACGCCCGGCGCGTGCATGTGCGGCTCGAAGATCGTGATCAGCGCGTTCTCCGGCAGCGTGAAGTAGGCCTCGGCCTGCTGGTCCGGATCCATCGCCTCGATGTCGATGTCGACGCCGTTCCCGAACGACATGCGCACCCACTTGCGCGTCGGCTCGTAGCCCCGCGGATGGAACTTGAAGCCGACCCGCAGATGCGCCCGCGTGCGGGCGCCGTTCGCGTGCAGGTGCATCGAGTGGAACTGCAGCTTCGACCCGGCCTTCATCAACTTGCCCGCCTGCGGGTCGAAGACGTCGGCGTTCCGCCCCACCTCGTGGGTCGGCCAGCGCCGCTGCGCCCGCAGCGGATCGATGTCGTTCGGATCTGGGTTCGGATCGGTGACGCCGAGCGTGGCGTGGTGAATCACGTACAGCCCGCCGACCGTGGCGCGGGGCGTCCCCTCGCTGAGCTCGGTGATTTCCTTGTACTCGAGGGCGGCGACGTAGCGGTCTTCGGTGAGGCCGGTCGGCACTTCGCCGATCGATCCCCACCAGTCGGGCGCGTCGGGCTCGACCTCGACGCTCGGGGAGGTGACGATCAGGTCCGGCTGGCCGATCTCCCACTGGTCGACGTCGATGAACGCCACCGGCGGCGGCAGGTCGGCCGGATCGCCGCGTGGCGCGCCGGCATCCGCCCAGCGGGCGATCTTGTCGACCTCCTCGTCGCTCAGAGACGGATCGTCCTTGAAGCGCTGGATGCCGATGTCCTTCTCGATGTACCAGGGGGGCATGACGCCCGGCTTGTCGCGGAGCCCGGTGCGGAACTTCATCGAGCGGGCCCAAGGCCGGACCTCCTCGTAGTCGATCAGCGACATCGGGGCCAGCGAGTTCGGCCGATGGCACTTCTGGCAACTCCGCTGGAGGATCGGCGCGATGTCGCGGGTGAAGGTCACCTCGTCGGTTGCCGCCTTCTGGGCCGACGCCGCCGACGGGAGCCCGACGACCGCCACTACCGCCGCGCCGAGCAGCGCCTGCCATCCGAACGCCCGACACCGGTTACGTGTCGTCCTCATCTCTGCCTCCCAGCCCACCACTCGTCGCCGCGACCGCAAGGTCGCGCTGCGGCCTCCGAGTGGTGCCCAACCAACCCGCCAGGAGTTCCGCCCGGTTCCACGGCGCGGACCCCTGCCTGTCTTCCCGTTCCCGAGAGCCCATTCTAGGAGCCTGCCGGGCAAACCGCAACGGCCGTCCCGCGCAGACGCCCAGGCCCGTCACAACGCGCCAGGAGTCTGCGCGGCACAACCCAACGGATTCGGCTACCTCGCGCCCCGCGCAGACGCCCAGGCCCGTCACAACGCGCCAGGAGTCTGCGCGGCACAACCCAACGGATTCGGCTACCTCGCGCCCCGCGCAGACTCCCGACGCGCCCGTCAGGGCGCGCACGCTCCCTACTGCGTCCCGGATGCCGCCGCCGCGGCATCGACGAACAGATCCAGCACCTGCCGCACGACGACGTTGTTCGCGCCGCTGAGATTGATCAGGCCGACCACGACCACCTGCGTGTCGGGCTGCATCACCATCAGCGACGTCCCGCCGACGGAGCCGCCGGAGTGGAACAGCAGGCGGCGGTCGTCGTCGTCCTCCCCGATGAACCAGCCGAGGCCGTACCCCACGCCCTCGCCGTCGCGGGTCCGTTGCTCGGTGAAGAGGAGCTTGCGCGCCGACTCCGGGAGGAACGCGTCGCCGAGGTGGGCGTCGGCGAAGCGCACGACGTCCTCGGTGGTCGAGAGGAAGCCCCCGCCGGCCCACTTGTAGCTGTTGTTCACGAAGGGCGCGTTCACCACGCGGCCGGATGCGTCGCGGACGTAGTAGCTGGTGCGGCCGGGGATGATCGGCCTCACGAAGTCGGCGACGGTGTCGCGCATGCCGAGCGGACGGAAGACGGCCTCGCGCATGTAGTCGAGGAACGGCCGTCCGGCGGCGCCCGCCACCACGGCGCTGAGCAGGTTGAACCCGTGGCTCGTGTACGCGAAGGCCGTGCCGGGCTCGTGCAGCAGCGGATCGTCCGCGAAGATGGCGAGGCCGTCGAGCACGGTCGGGTAGGGGTCGCGAATGAGGTTCTCGTCGCCCTGGTAGTGGCGGATCCCGGCCAGGTGGCCGCCGAGCTGCCGCGTCGTGACGGGATACGCCTTCTCCGGGAACGACGGGACGTAGCGCTGCACCGGCGCGTCGAGGTCGAGCCGTCCCGCCTCGACCAGGGTGGCGACCGCCGCGGCGGTCATCGACTTCGAGATGCTGCCGACGCGGAACTTGACCGCCGGCGACATCGGGACCCGGTGCTCGAGGTCGGCGTACCCGAAGCCCTCGGACCAGACCGTCTCGCCGCCGACCGCCACCGCGAGCGCGATGCCCGGGTAGCCGCGGCGGGCGATGTCCGCCCGCACCAGCGCGCGCGCCCGCTCGACCACGCCGGCGTGGTGCAGCGGGGCCGGCACCAGAACCTGCGCGTCGCCCGCGGCATCCGACTGGGCCGGCGCGCCCGATTGGGCGAGCGCGAGCGACGACCCCGACGCGACGAGCAGCAGCGCCAGGACGATACGGGGGGCGCGCGTCAGCATGTGGTCCTCCATCCGACAGATCCCAGGTTGCGGCCGCTCCGGCGCGGCCTCGGCGCGGCGCTCGCGCGCCCTCCCAACAACGCGCCTGCAAGGGGCGCGCTACCGCGATGCCTCCGCCGCCCTGCGCTCGTCCTCGCGCGCGCCCGCCAGGATCCCCTCCATCGAGTAGTTGCCCTCGTGGCAGGCGTACTCGTAGAGCGGCTCGTCGGTCCGCATCAGCTCCACCCGCGCCGTCCACGGACGCGTCCAGGTGGCCGCATCCTCGATGGTGAACTCGTACTCGATGACGTCCGGGGCGACGCGCGTGAAGCGCTCGACCAGGCGCGCGTCGGGGGTCGATCCGCGGAGCCCGACGAGCCGGTTGAAGTGCATCGTCTCGACCACGAGGGTGTCGCCCTCCCAGCGGCCGCGCGACTCGCCCGAGAACTGACGGATGGGCGGCTCGGACCGGGGACGGCCGTCGAGGGGCACGACCCGCAGGGTGTGGGTCATCTCGATGACCATCGCCACGTGGTCCGGGTTCTGGAAGATGTGCACGTTGTTGTTGTAGGCGCTGGGGACCATCGGCAGGCCGGTGGTGAACATGCACCGGTCGTTCAGGCCGCGGTCCTCCCACGAGTCGGCGGGGTGCTCGCGCCGGTAGGCGGCGCGTTCGGCCCGCCGCCGCTCGCCCTCGGCCGTCAGGGGCGGCATGCGCCCGTTCGGCGGGTCGACGATGAGCGACGTGCGCCGCGTGGTCTGGGTGGTCGTCCCCCGGTCGAGCCAGTAGTCGTTGTAGGCGCCGAGCGCCCCGTCCTCGCCCCGGTCGACATTGCCGCCGGCCCTCGTGCGCCGCGCCGGACGCAGCAGCAGCTCCAGCTCCCGGTCGACGGTCGCCTGCTCGAGGTTCGCCGCCTCCTCTGCCGTGAGGAACTCCCGGTCCGCATGCTCCGCGGGCCGCTGGAGCGGGGTGATCGAGCGGAAGTCCCAGATGCCGCTCAGGGCCGGATCGCCCCACGCCGTCCGAAGAGACGGCGCCTCGGCGCCCGACTGCCCCGCAGCCAGCGCCGGCGCCAGCGCAACGACTCCGACGACGACCAACGCCGCCGCGAGAACACGGTGGAGCATCGGACCCTCCCCACTTCATGCGGGCGCGACATCTGCCCGCATTTCCAATGATGGATCCGGTCGGCGCATACGGCAAGGGTGCTATGCTGCGCGCCCGTGGACCCGCGAACGGTCGGCTTCATCGGTCTCGGCCGCATGGGCCTGGGCATGGCCCGCAACCTGCTGCGGGCCGGAGTGCCGCTCGCGGTGTGCGACGTGCTGCCGGAGCCGGTGCGGGCGCTGGCCGGAGAGGGCGCGTCCGCCGCGGCCGACCCCGCGGCGCTGGCCGACCGGGCGGAGCTGATCTTCGTCTGCGTGCCCTCCGATGCGGAAGCGGCGGAGGTGCTCTTCGGCGAACGCGGCGTGACACGGAACGGCGAAACGCCCGCCATCGTCGACACTACCACCATGAACCACGGCGCGGCGCTGCGGCTGGCGGAGCGGGCCGAGGGCGCGGGGCTGGCCTACGCCGACTGCCCGATCTCCGGGATGCCCTTCCGCGCCGAGAACGGTACGCTCACGATGATGTTCGGCGGCAGCGAGGCGCTTTTCGCGCGGGCGAAGCCGTACCTCGAGATCGTGGGCGAGTTCATCGTCCACTGCGGCGCCGTCGGCACCGGCCAGCTCATGAAGGCGGTCAACAACATCATCTACGACGTCAACATCGCCGCTTTCTGCGAGGTGCTGCCGCTCGCGATCAAGGCCGGACTGCAGCCCGCGCAGCTCGAGAAGGTGCTGACCACGGGCAGCTCGCGGAGCTTCGCCAGCGAGTACTTCGTCCCGCGCATCCTCGCTGGCCGCTTCGAGGGCGACTTCCCGATGCAGGCGGCCTACAAGGACATCGTCAACATCGAGGAGGCCGCGGCGCGGCACGGCGTCGCGCTTCCGGTGGTCGAGGCGATGGTGGAGACCTACCGGGCGGCCATCGACATGGGCTTCGGCGGCCAGAATAAGAGCGCGATGGTCAAGGTCTACGAACGACGATCGGGCCAGGAGGTGCGCGGGCGCTAGGAGTCTGCCCCGCGGAACCGGCGACACAGGACTTCGCGCCAAGGGCGCGCTGGCGCTGACGGCGCGCCGCAACGGCGTCGCGGCGGGAGGCGGCGCCTCATCCCGATGACCTCTACTGCAACCGCGGCCCTCACGATGCCCGCCCCCGTCGCCGCGCCCCGGCCGGACGCGGCGCTGGCGGCCCCGGGACACCGCTTCCTGCTCGGCTGGACGGTGGCGTGGCTGGCGGTGGGCGTGGTCGTCGCGGCGGCGTTCTCGCTCGGCGCCAGCGTCGCGTTCCTCCCCACTCTGCGGCTGAGCGTGCTCTTCGCGGAGGTGGTCGGGTTCAGCGCCTACATCTCGGCGCGCATGGTGTCGCCGCTCCTGGCGCGGCTGCCCGGCGCACTGCGGCTCACTCTCGATTCGCTGCTCGTGCTCGGAGGCACCGTCTTCGGCTCGGTCGCCGTAATGCTGACGGACCCTTTCTTCGCGCTCGCGCAGTTCCGCGTCGTCTTCCTGATCCTCGTGCTCAACGCGCTGCTCGCGGCAGGAGTCGCGGTTGCCCTGGGCACCTACGACCGGATGCGCCGGCAGATCGAGGCGTCCTACCGCGTGCTCCGCGAGCGGGACGCGCTGGAACGCGAGATGAACGTCGCCCGCGAGGTCCAGCGCGAGCTGCTGCCGCACGCCGCCCCCACCTTCGAGAAGCTGGAGGTGGCGGGGGTCTGCCGGCCGGCGGTCGCCGTCGGCGGCGACTACTACGACTTCCTGCAACACAGCGACGGCCGCCCGGGGCTCGTCATCGCGGACGTCTCGGGCAAGGGCGCCCCGGCTGCCCTCCTGATGGCGAGCGTGCAGGCCTCGTGGCGCAGCCTCTTCCCCATCGCCATGGACCCGGGGCAGCTCAACGGGCGGCTGAACGACGCGCTGTGCCGCTCCTCGTCGGTGGCGCGCTACGCGACGGCGTTCCTGGCCGACTTCGATCCCGAGACGCGCCGGATGACGTACAGCAACGCCGGGCATCTGCCGGGCCTCGTCATCCGGGGCCCGGAGACCATCCGTTGCGAGGAGGGCGGCCTCCCCATCGGGCTGTTCGAGGGAATCGAATACGAGACGGGCACCCTGGACCTGGCGCCCGGGGACCTGCTGGCGCTCTTCACCGACGGCGTGTCCGAGGCGCCCGCGCCCGACGGCGAGGAGTACGGGGCGGAGCGCCTGGCCGACCTGCTCCGCGCCCACCTCCATGCCCCCCTCGACGCCGCCCTCCAGGCCGTGCTCGACGCCCTGCTCGACTGGAGCGGCCCGGTCGACCCGCACGACGACGTGACGCTGGTGCTGGCGAGGGTGCGGTGAGCCCGACCCGCCCGGCGTGGCGCATCGCGCGCCAGGTCCTGCTGTGGGTGGCGGTCAGCAGCGTCGCCGGTCTCGCCATCGGCCTCGCGGTCAGCTTCTTCCAGGGCGACGGGGTCGAGCCGCCGACCCTCGTGATCTCGGTGCTGTTCGGCAACGTCGTCGGGCTCACGGCGATGGTCGGCTCGGTCTGGCTGTTCCCGCGGCTCCGGGGACGCTCGGGCGTGCTCCGCTTCCCGCTGCTCGTCATGACGCTGCTCTCCGGCGCGATCCTGGGCAGCGTGGCCGTGCTCGGGGCCTATCCCCTGTTCGTGTTCCGCGAGCTGCGTCTCGCCGTCGTGGTCGTCATCGTCAACGGCGTCCTGGCGCTGGTGGTCGGGGGCGTCGTGCTCGGTTACGAGGAGATGCGGCTGCGGCTGCAGGATTCGCTGCGCGAGGTGGAGGAGGTGCGGCTGGTCGAGGCGCGGCTGCGGGAGGAAGCGGCGCGCGCGGAGCTGGCCGCGCTCCAGGCGCGGATCAACCCGCACTTCTTCTTCAACACGCTGAACACGATCACGGCGATGCTGGAAGTGGACGTCCGCAAGGCCGAGGAGCTGCTGGAGACGTTCGCCAGCCTGTTCCGCTACGCGTTCGACGTCGCGGATGCCGCCCCGGTCCCGCTCGGGGACGAGATCGCCTTCACCCGCGACTACCTGCGGATCGAGCGCGCCCGCTTCGGCGATCGGCTGCAGGTGGCCTGGCACGTCGACCCGCGGTCGCTCGCGGTGCGCGTTCCCGGGCTGATCCTGCAGCCCCTGCTCGAGAACGCGGTCGGGCACGGGCTGGCTCCCCGGGCGCGCGGCGGACGGATCGACGTCTCGGCCGCGATGGACGGATCGCGGCTCGAGATCGACGTCGTCGACGACGGGGTCGGCCTCTCCGATTCCGGCGAGCGTCTGAGTCGCGACGGCCACGGGCTGGGCAACGTTGCGCGCCGTCTCGAAGCCCGCTACGGCCGGCGCGCGGCGCTCGACCTCTCGTCCGCGCCGGGCGGCGGCGCCCGCGCCCGGCTCTCGCTGCCGGCCGGTTCCGCCTGGCCGGCGGGAGCGGAGACCTCCGCGTGAGCCATCGCTGCGTCGTCATCGACGACGAGCGGCCGGCGCGGGAGCGGCTGAAGCGCCTGCTGGCGGCGCACCCGGACTTCGAGCTCGCGGGCGAGGCGGGCGACGCCGAAGCGGCGGTGCGGCTGCTCGACGAGGCCGCGCCCGACCTCTGCTTCCTCGACGTGCAGATGCCCGAGGGCACCGGCTTCGACGTGCTGCGGCGGGCGCGCCACGTCCCGCAGGTCATCTTCGTCACCGCCTTCGACCGCTATGCGGTGTCGGCGTTCGAGGTGCGCTCGCTCGACTACCTCCTGAAGCCCGTCGGCCGCGAGCGCTTCGCGGAGGCGCTCGAGCGGGCGCGGGAGCGGCTCGGGGATGCCGGCGCGGCCCGGCGCCTCCTCGACCAGCTCGACGGGCTGCGGCAGTCGCTGGGACCGGGTCCGGTGTCAGGGCCGGATTCGACGACGCCCGCCGGTCCGGATCGGGTCAGCGTGCGCCACGGTTCGCGCATCCTGCTGCTCGACCCCGCCGACATCATCTGGTTCGAGGCCGACGACACGCTGGTCTTCGCAAGGACTGCCGACGATCGCTACCTCGTCGATCGCACCCTGTCCGACCTGGAGCAGCAGCTCGGGCGCCACTTCTTTCGCGCGCACCGGAGCTGTCTCGTCAACCTCGGCCGCATCAGCGAGATTCGCCCGCTCGACGCGGGCGCCTACACCATCGTCTGCCCCGGCGCCGGCACCGTCCCGCTCTCGCGCCGGCAGGCCAGGCGGCTGCGCGAGATCTTCCCCTGGTGAGGGCGCGGGGGCCTCCGCAGGAGTCCGCGCCGCAGAGCGTGCCCGGGATGAGCTGGCACCCGCGCAGACCGCCAACGCGCCCGCCGGGGCGCGCCAAGATAGCGGTCGCCGGTCGCCGCCGGCTCCGGACCGCTGACCGGTCGCCTTCGACCGCCGGTCGAACGACCGTTGCGCCGGGCGGGGGCGGGAACGGAGCATGGGCGCCAGGAGGAAGCGACATGATTCGCATTGCTTCGATGGGACTGGCCCTCGCGATCGTTTCCGGCGGCGCGCCGTCGCCGGTGAAGGCCCAGCAGACGGAAGCCGGGGACACGGTGACCATCCCGAGCGGAGAGGTGCGCGAGGGAGACCTCTATGCCGCCGGGGAAGCGGTCCGGGTCGACGGACGACTGAACGGCGACCTGGTGGCCGGGGCGCGACGGATCCTGGTGGACGGCCAGGTCGAGGGAGACGTGTTCGCGGCCGGGAACACCATCGACCTGCGGGGTCCCATCGGCGACTCCACCCGCATCGCCGGCCAGATGATGACCGTCGACGCCACGATCGACGGCGATCTGCTCGCGGGAGGAACGGAGCTGCACCTCACCGAGAACGCGAGCGTCGCCGGCGGCCTCACGGCCGCGGCCAGCCTCGTCGAGATCGACGGCACGGTCGGACGCGGCGCGCGCGTGGCGGCGGGCGAGATCATCGTGCGGGGCACGGTGAACGGCGACGCCAACATCATCGCAGACCGCCTCGACCTGGCGCCCGGCGCGCGGATCACGGGCGATCTCGACTACCAGGCGCGGACGCCGCTCAGTCCCGAGGCGGCCGCCCAGGTGGAGGGCGCGGTGCGCTACGAAGAGCCTGTCGAGGACCCCGACAACGGCGGGGGGGGATTCTGGGTCGCGTTGTGGTTCTGGCAGGTCCTGGCGGCCCTGCTCTCGGGCATCGTCCTCGTCGCGGCGCTCCGGGGCGTAGTGGAGCGGCTGGTCGCGTCCATCGCCGAGGAGACCACGCTCGGCGCGCTGCTCGGATTCACCGCCTTCCTGCTGATTCCGGTAGCGGCGGTGATCGCCATCGTGACGCTCGTCGGCATGCCGATCGGCGTTGCGGCCGGCCTGCTGTTCGGCCTCGCCCTGTATGCGGCCAAGCTCCCGATCGCGGTCTGGGTCGGGGGACGGCTGCTCGGCCTCGCGGGACGGCCCGGCGCTTCGCCCTATGCGGCGATGGCGATCGGAGTGCTGCTGCTCTACCTGCTGTTCGCCATCCCCTTCGTCGGATGGCTCTTCTGGCTCGCCGCCACGTGGCTCGGCCTCGGCGCCATGGTCGTGGCCGGCCGCCGGTACCTGGATTCGCGCGCGAGCGCCGCGTAGCGTGCGCGCCGGGAGCGGCCCGGGCGTGCAGAAACGCCTGTCGCGACGGAGCGAGCCACTGCCGGATCGGCCGCCGGGTGTGCCGGAGAGGACGCCGGCGCACCCAGCGGCCAGCGTCGAGGGCAGCTTCGCCAGCCGCCTGCTCGCCTGGTGGGACGTCGCGGGCCGCAAGGACCTGCCGTGGCAGCGGGACCGCACGCCGTACCGCGTCTGGGTCTCCGAGATCATGCTGCAGCAGACGCGCGCGAGCACGGTCGCCCCCTTCTTCGAGCGGTTCGTGCGCCGCTTCCCGGACGTGCACGCGCTGGCGCGCGGCGAGCTCGACGAGGTGCTGCACCTCTGGAGCGGGCTCGGCTACTACGCCCGCGCCCGCAACCTGCACCGGGCCGCCGGGATCGTCGCGCGGGAGCACGGCGGCGTGGTCCCGGACTCCGCGGAGGCCCTACGGGCGTTGCCGGGTGTCGGCCGCTCCACGGCCGCGGCCGTGGCCGCCCAGGGCTACGGCCGCCGCGCCGCCATCCTGGACGCCAACGTCAAGCGCGTGCTCGCGCGCCGGCACCGCGTCGCGGGACCGGTTTCGTCGACCGCGACCCTCGCCGAGCTGTGGCGCCTCGCGGAGTCCCATACCCCGGCGGAGCGCGTGGCGGACTACACGCAGGCCATCATGGACCTGGGTGCGACGGTCTGCCGCCGGAGCCGGCCGCGCTGCGGGGAGTGCCCGGTCCGTGTCGGGTGCGCCGCGTTCGAGGCCGGGGAACCCGAGCGGTACCCGGAGCGCGCCGCCCGTCGCCAGCGCCGACTCGAGCGGAGCCGCTTCTTCGTGGTCGTCGACCCGAACGGCGCGTGCCTCGTCGAGCGGCGGCCGCCGCGCGGCGTCTGGGGCGGGCTCTGGTCACCACCGGAGCGGGACGCGGGCCAGTCGGTGGACGGGTTCCTCGACCAGTCCGGCATCGCCCCCGACCTCGTCGACGACGTGCAGGCCGCCGGCGTCTTCCGGCACGGCTTCACCCACTACGACCTCGACGTGGAGCCGGTCTACGTGCGCCTCAAGGCGCGGCCGACCGCCGTTCGCGAGCGCGCGGCCCGCTGGATCGACCCGCACGACCACCGCCTGGGGCTCTCGAAGGTCGCGGCCCGCCTCGTCGGCGTGACCACCCTGTTCGACGGTCCGAAGCCGGGCCGCTGACCGGATCCGCGCTCGGACGTGCACGGGCGCGCGACCGCCCAGGCCGCGCTCGCCGGTCCACCAGTGACACGGGGCCTCCGCGGCAGCCGCGGATGTGGCAGGATGTTCGCATGGCTACGACCAGTGTTGCGCCGAGCGCGTCCACCACTTCGCAGGACGATCTGGACGCCCTGCTGCGGGAGATTGCGCCGCTCCGGGCTGGCTCACCGCTGCCGCCCCAGGGCGCCTGGAGCGACGAGGACTACCTCGCGCTGACGGATGGGTGCAACCGCCCGATCGAGTTCACTGACGGCTGCGTGCAACAACTGCCGACGCCGACGTTCACGCACCAGGCGGTCCTCCTCGCTCTCTACCGGTCGCTGCACGACTACCTGACGGTGCGGGGGGGCATCGCGATGGTCGCGGGGCTGCGCCTGCGGATCCGGGAGGGCAAGTTCCGCGAGCCGGACGTCCTCGTGCTCCGCGACCGCTCGGATCCCCGCTGCCAGGACCGCTACTGGTCGGGCGCCGATCTCGTGGTCGAGGTCGTGAGCCCGGACGACCCGGCCCGGGACCTTGTCGAGAAGCGCGTCGACTACGCCGAGGCAGGTGTTCCGGAGTACTGGATCGTCGACCCCCGCAACGAGACGATCACGGTGCTCGCCCTCGAAGGCGACGCCTACGTCGAGCATG
>JAPOWL010000098.1 GCA_026707615.1 Acidobacteriota bacterium
GCGGTCGTGCCCTCGTCCTCGGAGACCCCGCGCGCGAGGGCCGCGATGCCCGCGCCCCCGGGCGCGCGGGCCGCGCGCGGGGCGCGCAGGGCCGCAACCTCCGCCTCGTCGTTCTCGCCGATGCGGAGCAGGATGTGGCTCGCCCGCACCTGGCCGGGGGTCTGGTACTGCGACAGATTCGTGTCGTAGTAGGCCCGCACCTCGTCCTCGCCCGGCGTGATGGCGTCGAAGATGGCCGCCTCGTCGACCAGCAGGAAGCGCAGCCGCCGCTTCTCCGGCACCTGATAGACGAGCGCGTCCTCGTCGTAGAGCAGCTCGATGTCCGCGTCGGTGGCCTCGACCTCGTCGCGGTAGTCCTCCGCGCGGAAGGCGACCACGTCGACGCGAACGCGCTCGGTGCGGCGCCGGTGCTCGTCGACGACCTCGGCATCCGACACCGAGACCCAGCCGGTCACCGCCGCCTGCAGCCGCTCGATCAGGATCGACTTCCGGACGTCCTCCTCGAACTGCGCGGTGGAGATGGGCGGGCTCTGCCGCTGCAGCACCATGCGGTACTGCTGCTCCCCGATGAACCGCCCGTCCACCTGGAACGCGGGCAGCGTCAGGATGCGCTCGCGGACCTCTGCGTCGCTGACCCGCAGACCCAGGCGATCCGCCTCGGCGAGCGCGGCGTACTCGTCGATCAGCTGTTGGAGAATCTGCCGGTCGACGCCCAGCGAACGCAGCACCTCCTCGCTGATCTCGCCGCCGGTCTGGAGACGGTAGGCCTGCAGCTGCCGGAGGTACACCTGCCGGAACTGCTGCAGCGTGACCTCGTACGTACCCACCCGGGCGAGCACGTCGGCGGGCAGGGCGTCGTCCCCCATGGGGCTCATGCCGACGCCGGGAACCAGGGCGACGAAGGCGACCACGACGAGACCCAGGCTCCACTTGAGCCAGGCCTTGTGCCGCCGCATCCTATCGAGCATGGTCATGGTGAGCCGGGCCTTTCCCTGCGCGAGCGCGCCCTCGCGATCACGTTGGGAGCCTGCGCGCGCAAGACACTGACGCGTCGCCGGTCCTGCGGCGCAGACTCGTGACGCAGTCCGACAGGGAGGGCATTCTACCGAGTGAAGTCCCGCAGTCGCAAGCCTTTGCGGCGCATCGGCCGCATCGGCCGGCTGGCCGCTTTCCTCCGCTGGCGCGGATCCCTATAATCGACACGAATCGGGTGCTTGGCGCCCAAGGGAGGCAACTGGCTCGTCGTGGGTCTTGGTGCGCTCTTCTCGGCCTTCTCGAGCGATCTCGCGATCGATCTCGGCACTGCGAACACGTGCGTCTACGCTCACGGGAAGGGCATCGTCAGCAACGAGCCGTCGATTGTCGCCATGAACAGGGTGACCGGCGGGGTCGAGGCGGTCGGCCGGGAGGCGAAGGAGATGCTGGGTCGGACGCCGGGCGACATCGTCGCCATCCGGCCCATGCGGGATGGCGTCATCGGCGACTTCGAGGTTGCCGAGAAGATGCTGACCTACTTCATCAAGAAGGCCCACAGCCGCACCGTGCTGGTCCGGCCCCGCATCATCATCGGCGTTCCGTCGCAGATCACGCAGGTCGAGAAGCGCGCCGTCAAGGACAGCGCCTACCGCGCCAAGGCGAGCGAGGTGCACCTGATCGAGGAAGCGATGGCGGCGGCGATCGGTGCCGGCATGCCGATCACGGAACCGTCGGCGAACATGATCGTCGACATCGGAGGCGGCACCACCGACATCGCCGTCATCTCGCTGGCGGGCATCGTCTACAGCCGCGCGGTGCGGGTGGCGGGCAACGCGATGGACGAGGCCATAAGCCAATACATCAAGAAGACGTACAACCTCCTGATCGGAGAGCGGACGGCCGAGCGCATCAAGATGAAGGTCGGGTCCGCCTACCCGCTCGAGGACAAGCTGACCATCGACATCAAGGGCCGCCACCTGCTCGAGGGCGTCCCCCGGACGATCTCGGTTTCCGACGAGGAGATCCGGGAGGCGCTCAAGGAGACGGTCAACGTGATCGTCGACGCCGTGCGCCTCGCCCTCGAGAGCACGCCGCCGGAACTGTCGGCGGACCTCGTCGATCGGGGCATCGTGCTGACCGGCGGCGGGTCGATGCTTCGCAATCTCGACAAGCGGCTGCGGGAAGAGACCGGTCTGCCCCTGGCGATGGCCGAGGAACCGCTGACGTCGGTCGTCCTCGGCGCCGGGCGCATGCTGGCCGATTTCCCCTTGCTGCGGAAGATATCCATCGACTGACCGCATTGCCGGACGCGGGGTCGGTTCCAGGGACCGGCGGGTTGCGAGAGACGTGAGCCGTCAGCGCATGCGTTTCGTCCTCCCGGCCGTCGTGACCGCACACATCCTGCTGATCTCGACGCAAGTCGGAGTGCGACCCGACTCGACGCTGTTCGAGTCGGCCGTTTTCGGCACCCTCGCCGGCCTGCAGAGACTGGTCACCGGGGCGGGAGCCGCCGTTCGGGACACCTGGTCGGTCGTCGCCGATCTGCGGCATGCCCAGCGGGAGAACCTCACCCTGCGCGCGGATCTCGATGCCCTCCGCGTCCGGCTGCTCCAGCAGCGGGCGCTCTCGTATCGCACGACGGAGCTCGAGGAGCTGCTGGAGCTCCGGCGGTCGCTGAGCCTGCGCACGGTGAGCGCCCGGGTCATCGGCACCGACTCCACCCCGTACTTCCGGACCCTGACCGTCGACCGGGGCGCGAGAGACGAGGTGCAGCCGGACCACGCCGTAGTGTCGCCGTCGGGGGTGGTCGGTCGAGTCGTGGGTCCGACGAACCGCACCGCGGCAAGGGTGCAGCTGCTCATCGACCGCAACGCCGGGGCCGGCGCGTACATCGAGCGCACCGAGGCCGAGGGCATCGTGGCCGGCACCGAGGATGCATCGGCGCTCCAGATGCGCTACGTGTCCATCGCGCGGCCGGTCGTGCCCGGCGACATCGTGCGGACCACCGGCGACGACGGCATCTACCCGCCGGGACTGCTGATCGGGGTGGTGGAGAGAGTCGAGCCCGCGGCCGGCTTCTCGCAGACGGTTCGAATCGCGCCGGCCGTCGACTACTCGAAGCTGCAGCACGTGCTCATCGTGGTCCCGCCCCGGGGCACGGAGGCCGACACGAGCCTCATCTCCGGGGGCAGCCCGTGACGACACCGAGGATCGCGGCCGTCGTCGCCGCGGCCCTGGCGGCCCAGACGACGATGCCGCGATTCGTGGAGGCGGCAGCGATCGTGGATCTTCCTCTCGTGGCCGTCGTGTTCGCCGGACTGTCCGGAGGACCGCTCGTGGGGCTGTGGACGGGAACGGTCGGCGGCCTGGCCCAGGATCTGCTGTCGGGCGGCGTCCTCGGCGTGAACGGGCTCGCCAAGAGCCTCGTGGGTGCATGGGCGGGCTGGATGAGCGTTCAGTTCATCACGTTCCAGGCCTGGCGTCGCGCGGTCATCGTCGGGGCCGCCACGCTGGCCAACGCCGCCTGCGTGGTCGGCGTCTATGCGGTCGTCAGCACGCAGGGTCCGCCGGCGCAGCTGCGCAGCGTCGCGGTGCAGGGTTCGGCGAACGCCACGGTCGGCATCGTCGCGACGGCCATCGCCCGGGGTGTGCCGGCGATGCAGGGCCGGCGCCAGCGAGGCGGCGGAGGCCGTTTCCGCCGACGAGCGCACTGATGGAGTGGCGCCACGAGGCGGCCGGCAGCGGCGCCATCGGACGGCTGCTCGTCGTGTTCCGCGGCGTGGTGGCCATCGCGTTCGCAATCCTGGCCGCCGCCTTCTGGCGCGTGCAGGTCGACCTCCACCCGCAGTACCTGGAACGCGCGGGGAGCAATCACCAGCGCGAGCGGCCCCTCCGGGCACCGCGCGGCGTGGTCTTCGACCGCGACGGGCGCGTGATGGTGGAGGATCGGGACGCGCTGAACCTCTCGCTGGTGCCGGCGAGGGTCCAGGACCTGGAGCGGGCGCTCGATCTGCTCGCCCGGGTCACCGGCGCCGACCGGGCGGATCTCCGCGCCGCGCTCGGGCGACGCCGGCAGGACTCGCCGCACCGGCCGATCGTGCTGATCCGCGACGCCTCTCGGGCTCAGGTGTCGGCGGTGGTGGCGAGGCGCGCGGAACTGCCGGGCGTCGTCATCGAGCCGACCCCCGTCCGGAGCTATCCGGGCGCGACGCTGGCCGCGCACTGGTTCGGCTACGTGGGCGAGGTCACCGCCGCCCAGCTCGCCGCAGCCGACGGCACGCGGTTGCGGCAGGGTCACATCGTCGGTCAGAGCGGTGTGGAGCTGTCGTACAACCGGCTCCTGATGGGGGTCGACGGCACGCGGCACGTGGTGGTCGACAGCACCGAGCGAGAGATCGGCACCATCGGCGAAGAACCGCCGATCGCCGGTCGGCAGCTCCGTCTGACGATCGACTCCGACGTGCAGCGGGCGACGGAGGAGGCCTTCCACGACGCCGGGTTCGACGGCGCCGCGGTGCTGCTCGACCCGCATACGGGAGAGGTGCTCGCGCTCGTCAGCCTGCCGTCCTACGACCCGAACGCGTTCGCGCGCGGCATCGACGGCGAGACGCTCGACGCCCTGAACCGCAACCGGCTGAGCCCACTCCACAACCGGGCCCTGCAAGGGCGCTACCCGCCGGGGTCGACCTTCAAGGCGGCGGTCGCCGTGGCGGCGCTCGAGGAGGGTGTGATTACGCCGGACTTCACGGTGCGCTGCGATGGCGGCGCAGACCACTACGGACGCTACCACCGTTGCCACGCCCGGCACGGCGTCGTGGACCTCGAGGCGGCGCTCGAGCGGTCCTGCAATACCTACTTCTACGAGCTGGGGGCCCGGCTCGACGTCGATCAGATCCACCATTGGGCGACCGCGCTGGGCCTCGGCGAGCTGAGCGGGGTCGACCTGCCCTTCGAGGCGCGAGGCCTCGTTCCCTCCCGCGCCTGGAAGCGCGAGCGCAGCGCGGAGCCCTGGTACCCGGGCGAGACGATCTCGGTGGCCATCGGCCAGGGGCAGGTCGGCGTGACCCCGATGTCGCTCGCGGTCATGATGTCGACCCTGGTGAACGGCGGCCGGCGCATCACGCCACGGGTCCTCGGGGAGTTCCACGACGGCGTCGGCTGGAGACCCGCGCCGGGGAGTCCGCCGGCCCGCGACCTGCAGTTGCGGCCCGAGACCCTGTCCGTCGTGAAGCGGGGGCTGTGGAGGGTGGTGAACGGCGCCGGCACCGGACGGCGCGGGAGAATCCCCGGCCGCGACGTCCTCGGCAAGACCGGCACCGCGCAGGTCATCTCGCGCGCCGGCCGCGCGACCGCGCTGGCCGCCGCGCCCGGAGCCGGGTCGAGCCCGCGCACTCTGCGGGACCATGGCTGGTTCGTCTTCGCGGCTCCCGCCGACGATCCGCAGGTTGCCGGTGTGGTGTTCGCCGAGCACGCGGACCACGGCTACCTGGCGGCGCCCATCGCCCGTCACGCGCTCAATACGTTCTTCGCGAAGCGCGAGGGGCGGAAGCTGCCGTCCCTGCCGCCCCTGCCGCCCGCAGCGCCTGCGACGCCGCACCGGCCGCAGCCGCGTGCGCCGGCCGCCGTCGACGCGCTGGTCATCGGCGGCGACTGAGGCGGGCACCGATGCTGGACCGACGCCACCTCCGCACCGTCGATTGGCGGCTCGTGACCGCCGTCGCCCTGCTCGCGGGCCTCGGTCTCGCCATGATCTACAGCGCGACCTACGATCCGACCTCCGGCCGCGTCGGCTCCGAGTTCGGGCGCCAGGTGGCGGCGCTGGCCATCGGACTCGCGGCGGGCGTCGCCTGCCTCGCGATCGACTACCGGACTCTCGCGGACCGGTGGCGGTTCGCCTTCGGCGCGCTGAGCGTGCTCCTGGCCTACACGCTGCTGTTCGGCGACGAGGTGGGAGGCGGACGCCGCTGGATAGACCTCGGCCCCACCAGCGTCCAGCCCTCCGAGTTCGCTCGCCCGGCGGTGGCCCTGGCCCTCGCCGCCCTGTACACGCGGAACCCCGGGTGGCCGCGGCCGAGGAGCGACTGGCTCATCGGCGGAGCGCTCGTGGCCGTGCCGTTCCTGCTCATCGCCTGGGAACCGGATCTCGGCACGGCCGTGACGCTCCTGCCGGTGTACGTGGTGGTCATGGTCTTCGCCGGCCTGCGCCTGCGCACCCTGGCCGCCTGCGCCGTCGTCGGAATGCTGCTCGCGCCGGTGGTCTGGGCGTACGGGCTCGAGGAGTATCAGCGATCGCGGCTCGTCACCTTCCTGGTGCCGGAGAGCGATCCTCTCGAAGCGGGCTACCAGCAGATCCAGGCGCGGATCACGGTCGGGGCGGGTGGGTTGACCGGCCGGGGATTCCTGCAGGGAACCCAGAGTCGGTACGACTTCCTGCCCGCCGCCCACAACGACTTCATCTTCTCGGTGCTGGCCGAGGAGCAGGGATTCCTGGGCGTCGTGGTCACGCTGGGGTTGTACCTGTTCGTCATCTTCCGATCCCTGAATGCCGCCCGCGTCGCGCGGGATCGGACCGGTACCTACCTCGTCGTCGGCATCATGGCGGGGTTCTCGTTCCAGGTGCTCTACAACGTCGCGATGTCGGCCGGTCTGGCCCCGGTCAAGGGGTTGACGCTGCCGCTGCTGAGCTACGGCGGCTCGTCGGTCGTCGCGACACTGATGGGATTCGGGCTCGTCCTCAACGTCGGGATGCGCCGATTCACGAACTAGATGGTCCGCAGGCCCTTCCGTCCAGCCCCGCGCAGCGCGGGCCGGTCGGCGCCGCTCCGCGCCGGGGGCGCCGCTTCCGGGTGCCGCTTCGCGGCCGCCGGAAGCGGCGCTCCGGTTGCGGCGAGCCGGGACCCACGGGAGACAGCGTCGAATGAACAAGGAGATGATCGTCACCTCGAACGGCCACGAGGTCGTGGCCGCGATTCTCGAGGACGGGAAGGTGGCGGAGATCTACGTCGAGCGGGAGCGGCAGCGCGGCGTCGTGGGCAACATCTACAAGGGGCGGGTCAGCAAGGTCCTGCCCGGCATGCAGTCGGCCTTCGTGGACCTCGGCCTCGAGCGTGACGCATTCCTCTACGTTTCGGACGTCGTGGACACGCTCGACGAGTTCGACCGGCTCGAGCAGGCGGACGGCGAGGAGACCGGCGGCCGGGACCGGCCGCGGGGAGGAGGCGGCCGCGCCAACGGCCGGGATCGGCCGACTCAGAAGATCGAGGAGCTCCTGACGGCCGGCCAGGAGATCCTCGTCCAGGTCGTCAAGGAACCGCTCGGCACCAAGGGGGCGCGCGTGACGTCCCACGTCAGCGTCCCCGGACGGTTCCTGGTGTTCATGCCGACCGTCGACCACGTGGGCGTCTCCCGGAAGATCGACGAGCGCGACGAGCGCAGCCGGCTCCGCGGCATCGTGCGGCAGTTCCGGGACGAGCACGGCTTCACGGGCGGCGTCATCATCCGGACGGCGGCCGCCGGACGCCCCCGCGAGGACATCGACGGAGATCTGGCCTACTTCCACCAGCTCTGGAACGACACGCGGTCGCGCGTGGACAGCAGCCGCGCGCCGGCCGTCATCCACCGCGAGGAGAGCCTGGTGGCGAAGCTCCTGCGCGACCTGCTCAGCGACGATTTCTCGGCCATCCGGATCGACGAGGCGGAGGAGTACCGCCGGGTCGTGCGACTCGTCGAGCGCATCATGCCGGACATCGTGGCGCGCGTGCAGCACTACACGAAGGCGTTCCCCATCTTCGAGGAGTACGGCGTCCAGACCGAGCTCGACAAGGCGCTCAGGAGCAAGGTGTGGCTGAAGTCGGGCGGCTACATCGTCATCAACCACACGGAGGCGCTCGTCGCCATCGACGTCAACACGGGGCGCTACG
The DNA here is from genome assembly GCA_026707615.1 of Acidobacteriota bacterium. Lineage (GTDB taxonomy): Bacteria > Acidobacteriota > Vicinamibacteria > Vicinamibacterales > UBA8438 > JAGWAJ01. Next base: position 7,896 of record JAPOWL010000098.1, read on the forward strand.
TGGGGAAGCGGAGCGGGCGGCTGGAGGACACGATCGTCAAGACCAACCTGGAAGCCGCCCGCGAGATCGTCCGCCAGATCCGGCTTCGCGACCTCGGAGGCATCATCGTGCTCGACTTCATCGACATGGAGGAGCGCAAGAACCGCCAGAAGGTGTTCCAGGCGTTCGAGCAGGAGCTGCGCCGCGACCGCTCGCCGTCGAAGGCGGTGCAGGTATCCGACTTCGGGCTCATCATCGCCACGCGCAAGCGCGTCAAGCAGAGCCTGGAGAGGACGCTGACGGACCCGTGCCCCTACTGCTCCGGGAGCGCCGTCATCAAGTCGAGCGCGACGATCTGCTACGACATCCTCTCGGAGCTTCGCAAGGTGAGCGGCGAGCTCAACGGACAGGCAGTGCTCATCCGCGTCAACCCCGACATCGCGCGCGCACTGGGGGCCGAGGAACGGGGAGTGCGGCGCGAGATCGAGCGGGTGCTCGGCAGAAGCGTCACCATCAGGCCGGACGTGCAGCTGCACCACGAGCAGTTCGACGTGATGGCCTGCTAGGAGCTAGGGCGGGCCCCTCAGCCGCCGGGCGTTCGCTTCCAGACGTCGTCGAGCGCGTCCGCCTTGAGCAGCTTCGTGGCGAAGACGACCTGCCCCGCGTGGGTGGCGTAGTGCACGAGCTGCATGCCGATCACCTGCAGGAACGTCGACGGTTGCGGGGCGCGGCCGGCGCCCTCGAGCAGACGCCCGGGGTCGAACGCGGCGAGCACCTCGTCGGCCTCCCGCATGGCCAGGTCGAGCCGGGCCTGGAGCTCGGCTCGGGCGAGCTCGCGCCGTTCCGCGAACTCTCCGTCCCGGTCCCGCTCGAAATCCCGCCCGCCGACGATGTGGCCGATGTAGTAGCGGGTCGAGCCGATGCAGTGCAGCACGAGATTCCCGATCGCGTTGGACGACTCGTTGGCGCGCCACCAGATCTGCTGATCGTTCAGGACGTCCAGGCAGGTCCGCACCTGTCCCGGGAGGTGCACGATCAACCGGGAGCGGGCGATCTCGAGGAAGGCGCGTTCGGCGTTCGGCTCCATCCGATTCCCCTCGTGCGGCGCGGCGCGAGCGGCGCGGCTCAGCGCCGCAACCGCGGCAGATAGCATAGTCCCGCGACCACCACATCGTACATGGCGCACGCGGTCGGGTACCAGGGCGAGGCCACGGGGAGGGGCAACAGCTCCGCCGCGTGGGCCATGTCGACCGCCCCGTGCGCCGCCCACGCCACGGCGAGCCGCGCGAGAGCCGCGGGCGGCTCCCACACCGTCGTCGCCAGCCCCGCCACCACGAAGAAGCCGATCGCGAGCGCGATGTCCAGCCCCGCGCCCGGCGCGGTCGGGTCCGCAACCGCGACGCCGGGATACATCGCCGCCTTGAAGGCCAGCAGGAGCGAGGCCAACTGCACGACGCGCAACTCGATCACGCGCCGCTCCGGTGTGCCGGCGTCCGCGCGGGCGCAGAGGATCGCGAGCCATGCCAGGGCGGCGCCGGGCCCCGCGGCGGCCAGGGCGAGGGCCAGGTGCGCCGGGGTCACGGGCCCTGGCGGCCCCCGGGCTCGCCGCCGGCGGACGGCGGAGTCGGCGCCAGCGCCGCTCCGTAGAAGATGGAGTTGAACAACAGCTTGAAGGTTCCCCAGGTCTGCCCGCGGTGCTGCACGCGGAACGTGTGCAGGATGATGCGCCCCCGGCCCTCCCGCACCTCGAACACCGCGCCCGCGCCGCGCAGCCGTTCCTCGCCGATGAGCCAGCCGCTCCGCAGCAGCGGCCCGTCCGGGTAGCCGGCGACCGTCGTCGCGGCCGCCCCGGCCGATGGGACGTAGGCCCCGTTGTCGACGAACATCGCGTCGGCCTCGGACGGCATGCCGTAGCCGATCGGGTGGCCTGCATCGATCGCGATGCGCACGATCGAGCCGGGAGCGAGAAAGGCCCCGGGCCGGGCTCCGCGTACCCGATCGGACAGCGGCGCCTCCAGGTGGTCGATCGCGAGCCGCGCGCTGTTGCCGAGCGTGATCAGCGTGCCGCCGGCCTGCACGAAACGGCGGAGGTTGCGGATGCCCTCGACACCGACGCCGCCTCGATATTCGGGCCGGACCCTGCGGCTGCGGAGGCCGCGAAGAAGCGTCGCGCCGCCCATTTCGGGCAGGATGACGACGTCGAAGCGAGCGCCGAGGTCCGCCGCGCGCAGGTCGTCGTTCCGCAACTGCCGGTAGGGGAACTCGTGCTGCTCGAGGACCCAGCGCGTCCAGCCGGCGTCGCGGTTCCCGCCCCACGGCTCGAAGACGCCGAGTCGCGGCGGCCGCAGAGGCAGGAGCGCGGTCCCGGGCGCCAGCTCCCGGCCCTCGATCTCCAGGCCCAGCTCCCGCGCCAGATCCGCCACCCGCGCCGCGGCCACGTTCTGCACCGCCAGGGTCCCGGAAGCAACGGGCCGCGCCGCGGCGCCGTCCGCCGCGGCGGCGTCGAGCGGGGCGCGCACCCAGGCGACGGAGGCCCCGGCCGCAAGGAGCCGGTTGACGGCGACGGCGCTTCGATTCGAGTCGGGCGAGAGCAGCCAGGTCCCCGCGGCGAGGTCGCCGGAGACGCGACCCGGGCGTTCCGGGGCGACGCCGGTGAGCGGCGTCAGCCGTGCCTCGAACGGCTCGTCCACGCGAATCGTCTCGACCCCCATGAGCATCCCGAGCGACCACGCGGTCACGTCGTAGGGGCGATCGAGCGGAGCCCGGGGCGAGGGCCACCGGATGTCGGGGTAGACCTGGGGCTCGAGCACGTCCTTGACCCAGCGGCCGAAGGGCTGCGCGAGCGGAACCACGTAGGTTCCGGCCGCCACCCGGCGCTCGTCGGCCACGAACGGGGCCTCGGCCACGTGGACTTCCGCCGCCTGTGCCTGCAGGAGGCGCAACAGATGGACGACGGCGGCCGGGTCGTGCTGCGTCTCGGGTGCCGGCACGAGGTACGCGAAGGGGTGGCCGGCCGTGAAGCGCTCCACCGTCCGCCGGTTCATGCGGTAGAAGTTGCGCTTCAGCATCTCCCGGTTGCGGGCGACGCTCTCGAGCAGGCCCTCGGTGGCGAGCCGGTCGTACTCGACGACGTCGGCGAACGTCCACCGGCCGCCGAGCCAGGGCCGGGGGTAGGTCATGCGGTACTGGGTGTCGCGCGGCGGGGGGAGCGACGCGCCGGTTCCCGCGGGCCGCCGCCGCCCGCGGTCCCGCCGCCCGCGGAACCGCGCCGGAGCTCCGGGATCCACACGAGCCTGCTGAATGAAGGCGAAGAGTTGAGCGCTCGCCGTCTCCGTCAGCAGACCGACCA
>JAPOWL010000011.1 GCA_026707615.1 Acidobacteriota bacterium
ACTGCCTGGACGCCGCCGTCGCTCGACGGGGAGACCGCGATCGGCCTGGTCTTCAACTACACCGACACGGCCGCCACCGACTTCAACCCCGCGCTGCTGAACCCCGATCTGCTCGCCGATCGGATCCGGCTTCTCGAGGAAGCGCTGCCGAACACCCGCTGGAACGCCACGGTCCACCAGGCGGTCGGTCGCGGCACTCTGCTCGGCCGCCTGGGCTACTACGGCGGCTGGTTCGACCGGCGGGACGCGCGACGCTACCGCGGCAAGCCGATCCTGGATGTCGAGGGCACGTGGCCCGTGAGTGACGCCGTCTCTCTCACGCTGGGCAGCCGGAACGTCCTCAACACCTACCCCGACGAGAACCCCGACCCCGGCAGGCTGGGCAACCGGTATCCGCCGTCCACGCCGTTCGGCTTCAGCGGCGGGTTCTACTACGTGCGCCTCAACTATCGGTGGCGGACGATGGGCTGATTCTCGCGGGTTGGCCGCCGTCGAAGAGGCAACGTCGGCCCATTCTCCGCCCGACGACGCGATTCGCGGCGCTGAGGACGCATGAGCAGCGGACTGGAATGCCGCGCCGTCCCGGCACCCCGTTCCGGCGCAGCGCCTCGTGGAGCAAGGGGCTCGGTGGCCGAGGCGCCGGCCGGGGACTCCGGCGGCATCCTTGACGGCCGGCGCGCGCGACAAGTACGCTGCCAACGGAATGTCGCGCACGAGGCTCCTGCTGGCGGACGACAGCGTCAGCGTTCAGCGCATCATCGAGCTGACGTTCGTGGACGAGGACGTGGACGTGGTGTCCGTCGGGGGCGGCAACGCCGCCATCGAGGACATCAAGCGCCAGCGGCCGGACATCGTCCTCGCGGATACCCGGATGCCGGAGGGTGACGGCTACGAGGTGGCGGACTTCGTGCGCCAGAGCCCGGAGCTGGCCCGCATCCCCGTAGTGTTGCTGACCGGCGCCTTCGACCCGGTGGACACGGTGCGGGCGGAGGAGGTCGGGTCCCGCGGCGTGCTGGTCAAGCCGTTCGAGGCGCAGCAGGTGATCGGCACCGTACGGGATCTGCTGGCCCGGACCGACGGGGCTGCGGCGGCCTCGGAACCGGTGGCGTCGGCCGCTTCCGTCACCCCGCCCGGTGCGGAGCCACCGCCCGCGGCGGCGGACGCGTTCGCGGCGTCGGCAGGTCCGGCGGCTCCGATCGAGCAGTGGCCACAGGCTTCCGCCGCCGTCCCGCAGGCTCCGGTCCCGCCGCCGGTCGAGCCCGCGTCCGAGGGGGAGAGGCCGGCTCCTGCGCCGGCCTCGGTGGTCGTGGTCGAGGGATCGGTACTGGCCGATGCCTTCGCTGCGCTGCTCGCCGCCGAGGCGCGCAGCGGGGACGGCGCCGCTGCTCCGGCCCCGTCGCGTTACCAGCTCCCGGAGACAATCGTGTCCGACCTCGTTGACCGTGTCGTCGCCCGCCTGACCGACGCCTACCTGCGGGAGCAGGCCGCGGCCGCCGTTTCGGAGGTGGCCGAGCGGGTCGTGCGCGAGGAGATCGCGCGCACCCGGGGCGGTGCCGGCTGACCCGAACCGGCCTTCCTGCGCCCCGTCGATTCGGCGTTCCTCCTCCGGGCTCCTGATACGATCTAGCGGCCATGCGCGAGTTGTCGAAGGTGTTCGACCATGCGGCGGTCGATCCCAAGTGGTACGCGTACTGGGAGCGCATCGGGGCGTTCCGGGCCGACCCCGCGTCCGGGCAGCCGGCCTTCAGCATGGTGCTGCCGCCGCCCAACGTCACCGGCACGCTGCACATCGGTCACGCCCTGAACCAGACGCTGCCCGACATCGTCGCCCGCTGGAAGCGCATGCGGGGCTTCGACGTGCTCTGGCTGCCGGGGACCGACCACGCCGGGATCGCCACGCAGAACGTGGTCGAGAAGCAGCTCGCGGCGGAGGGCCGGAGCCGCCACGACCTGGGCCGGGAGGCGTTCGAGGCTCGCGTCTGGGAGTGGGTGCGGAAGAGCCACGGCACCATCACGAGCCAGATGCGCAAGCTCGGCTCGTCCGTCGACTGGTCCCGCGAGCGGTTCACGCTCGACGAGACGCTCTCGCAGGCGGTGCGGCGCGTCTTCGTCACGCTGTACCGCGAGGGCCAGATCTACCGCGGCCGCTACCTGGTGAGCTGGTGCCCGCGGTGCCGGACGGCGCTCTCCGACCTGGAGGTGATCCACAAGCCCACCCGGGGGCGGCTCTGGCACATCCGCTACCCGTACGTCGACGGGTCGGGGGCCGTGACCGTGGCGACGACAAGGCCGGAGACGATGCTCGGCGACACCGCGGTGGCGGTGCATCCTGGCGACGAGCGCTACGCCGGTCGGCTCGGCCGGCGGCTGCGGCTGCCGGTCATCGGCCGGGAGTTGCCGATCGTCGCCGACGACTTCGTCGATCCGGAGTTCGGGACCGGCGCGGTGAAGGTGACGCCGGCCCACGATCCGAACGACTTCGCCATCGGAGAGCGCCACGGGCTGGAACGCGTCACCGTCATCGACGAGGACGGGCGCATGACGGCCGCCGCCGGCCCGTTCGCGGGGCAGGACCGCTTCCGGGCGCGGGAGGGGCTCGTCGCCCGGCTCGAGTCGGAAGGCCTCCTCGAGCGGATCGACGACCACGAGCACGCGGTCGGTCACTGCGAGCGCTGCGCCACCGTGGTGGAGCCGCTGCTGTCGACCCAGTGGTTCGTGCGCATCAAGCCGCTGGCCGAGGAGGCGCTGGCGGCGGTGGCCGACGGCCGCACGCGGTTCTTCCCCGAGAGCTGGACGAAGATCTACAACGACTGGATGACCAACATCCACGACTGGTGCATCTCGCGCCAGCTCTGGTGGGGGCACCGCATCCCGGCCTGGTACTGCGCCGACTGCGACGAGGTGCAGGTGGCGGAGACGGCCCCCGAGCGGTGCCCGTGCGGCGGCGCGCTGCGCCAGGAGACCGACGTCCTCGACACCTGGTTCAGCTCGGGGCTGTGGCCGTTCAGCACGCTGGGGTGGCCCGAGGAGACGGACGACCTGCGCCGCTACTATCCGACGACCCTGATGATCACGGCGCACGACATCATCTTCTTCTGGGTCGCGCGCATGATGATGCTCGGCCTCCGCTTCCGGAAGGACGTGCCGTTCCGCTCGGTCTACATCACCTCGCTCGTGCGCGATGCGCACGGGCAGAAGATGAGCAAGTCGAAGGGCAACGTCGTCGACCCGCTGGAGCTGATGGAGGAGATCGGGGCCGACGCGTTCCGCTTCACGCTGGCCTCGCTGGCCTCGCCGGGGATGGACATCTCGCTCTCGGAGGGGCGGCTGCGAAACTCGAGGCAGTTCATCAACAAGGTGTGGAACGTCTCGCGGTTCGTGCTGCTGCACGTGCCGCCGGAGCTCGCGACGCGGTCGCCGGTGCCCGCCGCCGCCTCGCTGGACGTCGCGCACCGCTGGATGCTGCACCGGACGAGCGAGCTCGCGGCGGAGCTCGACGAGGCGTTCGAGCGCTACCGCTTCGACGTCGCCGCGGATCGCATCTACCACTTCGTGTGGCACGAGTACGCCGACTGGTACATCGAGCTGGTCAAGGCCGATCTGCAGTCGGAGCCGCCCGTGCGGGACCGGGCCCTGTCCGTGCTGCTCGAGGTGCACGACCGCGTGCTGCGGATGCTCCACCCCTTCGTCCCCTTCGTGACGGAGGAGATCTGGCAGGTGCTGCCGCCCCCGGCCGCGGAGGCGTCGCAGGCCGGAGGGGAGCCGCGGGCGCCGGAGGAGCGGACCATCGCCCGCTCGACGTTCCCGGAGCCCGTCGCGGAATGGCGGGACGACGACGCGGTTGCGGCGATGAGCCTGATCCAGGAGGTCACGACCGGAGTCCGCACCGTCCGCTCGGAATGGGGCGTGCCGCCGTCTCGCAGGATCACCGCGCTCGTGCAGGGGGCGGACGCGGCGACGGCGGCGGTCCTGGAGCGGCACGGGTCGCACATCGCACGGCTGGCCGGCCTCACCGCGCTCGACTGCGTGGCCGAGGTCGAGCGCAGCCCGGATACCGTCCGGCGCGTCGTGCGCGACTTCCAGATCCACGTGCCCCTCGCCGGCATCGTCGACCGCGCCAGGGAGGCGGAGCGGGTGAAGCGCGACGTGGAGAAGCTCACCCGCCGGCGGACCGCGCTACAGGCACGCCTCGCCAACCCCTCCTTCGTGGAGCGCGCGGATCCGGTCGTGGTCGACGAGGCGCGCGCCCAGGAGCAGGACGTGGCGCGGCACCTGGCGAAGCTGGAGCAGATTCTCGTCGCGCTCGACGCGTGAGAGGATCGCGTGCAGGGCGCAGCGTCGAACGAGGTTCCGCCCGCCGACGTCGCGGCAGCGCTTGCCGCGCGACGCGACCTCGACTGGGTGCGCCTGGTGTACCGGTCGGAGGTCGGCTCGACGAACGACGTCGCCGCCGCCCTCGCGTCGTCGGGCGCCCCCGACGGCACTACGGTGCTGGCCGGGCGCCAGACCGCCGGCCGGGGCCGGCGAGGCCGGACCTGGCACTCGCCGCCCGGCGCGGGCCTCTACCTGTCGGCGGTGCTGCGCGGGCCGCCGTCGCCGCTGCTCACGTTGCTGGCGGGCGTGGCGGCGGCCGAGGCCGTCCGCGCCGGGGTCGGCCTTGCGGCGGACCTCAAGTGGCCGAACGACGTCGTGCTGGCGGCGCCCGGCGGAGCCCGGGCGTCGCGGCCGCGCAAGTTGGCCGGCATCCTGACGGAGCGGCTTCCGGCCCATGCGGGGGAGGGCGCCGTGCTCGGGATCGGCATCAACCTGCGACGAGGCGGCTACCCTCCCGAGCTGAGGGGGCAGGCCGTGGCGCTCGAGGAGGCGGTGGGCCGTGCCGTCGATCGCGGAACGCTGCTGGCCGGGATCCTCGCGGGCATCCGGCGCTGGGGGGAAGTGGTGGCGGCCGGCGGGTCGGCCCGGCTGCTCGATCGCTGGCGCGACCTGTCGCCGAGCGCGACGGGCGCCCGCGTGTCGTGGGAGGGCCCCCGGGCCCGCCGCGACGGTCGTACGGCCGGCATCGCGGACGACGGTGCGCTGCTGGTCGATTGCGGAGGCCGCACGGAACGGATCGTGGGCGGCGAGGTGCGGTGGGGGTGAGTCCGATGCTGCTCGCCATCGACGTCGGTAACACGAACATCGTCTGCGGCGTGTTCGAGAAGGACGAGCTGGTCGTCAGTTGGCGCCTGGCCACGCTGCACGAGCGCACGGCGGACGAGCTGTGGGTGCTGGTCAGCCGCCTGTTCGCGGGACGGGGCATCGACCCGCGGCGCATCGATGGCGTCGTGATGGCGTCGGTGGTGCCCGCGTTGACGCACGCGGTGTCGCAGATGGTGACCCGGGAGCTCGACCTGACCGTGCTGAACGTCGATGCCGGTAACGCCGGTTTGCCGATCCGCTACGAGCGGCCGGCGGAGGTGGGCGCCGACCGGCTGGTCAACGGCGTCGCCGCCTGGCGCCTGTACGGTCGTCCCCCGCGGCCCATCATCGTCGTCGACTTCGGTACCGCAACGACCTTCGATGCCCTGTCGGCGGACGGAACGTACCAGGGCGGCGTCATCTGCCCCGGCGTCGAGATCTCCGCCGACGCCCTGTTCCAGAGAGCGGCCCGGCTCCCGCGCGTCGAGGTGCGCCGGCCGGAAGCGCTGATCGGCCGCACCACGGTGGGATCGATCCAGTCCGGCATCTTCTTCGGCTACGTGGCGATGGTGGAGGGTATCGTCGCTCGCCTCCGCGCCGAGCTCGGCGCCGGCGGCGGCTGTCTCTGCGTTGCCACCGGCGGCCTGGCCTCCGCGATCGCCGCGGAGACCGACGTCATCGACGAAGTGCATGGAGATCTGACCCTGGCCGGGCTGCGGTTCGTCTGGGAGCGGAACGAGCCGCCGGGGCGACCGCCGTCCTGACGGCGCGCGGCGAGCCTCCGGCGGACGTCCCGACGGCCTGGAACCACCCCATGGACCCCGGCGCCTACTGCCGCCAGGTCGAAGCCTACCTCTGCAGGCAGAATGAGGGTCACCTCATCCGCATCGTCGGACCCGCGTTCGAGCTGGTGACCGCGTGGTCGGCGGGGGGCGTGCCCCTGAGCGTCGTCCGCCGGGCCGTCGATCGGGCGTGCGCCCGCCGCCGGGGGCCGGGGAAGCGCCGGCGCCCGTTGCGTATCGAGTACTGCGAGGCCGACGTGCTCGACCTGTTCGACGACTGGAAGCGGGCGATCGGCGTCGGCATGGGCGCCCCATCCTCCGACGCCGATCCGCGGACGGGGGAGGAGGGCGGCGGCGGGGCGGCCCGGCGGCGGACGTCGCTGTCCGCGCACCTGGAGCGCGTCGTCGCCCGGCTGTCCGCGTGCGCCGTCAGCGAGCCCGGGTCCCTCGGCGGCCGCGCGGGGGAGGTCGCGGCCGAGATGGAAGCGGTGCGCGCCGGGGGGGTGCCCCGCGGCAAGGCCCGGCAACAGCTCGTCGACCGCCTGGCGGAGCTCGACGCCGGGCTCCTCGCGGCGGCGCGCGAGGCGGCCGGCGAGCCGCTCCTCCTCCGCCTGCGGGAGGAAGCCGAGCGCGAGCTGGCTCCCTTTCGCGAGCGGATGGAGCGCGGTGCCTTCCGGCGCGCGGTCGCGGCCGGCCGCGACCGGCTGCTGATCGATCACTTCCGCCTGCCGCGCCTCGCCTACGACTGACGGCGGCAGCGCCCGCCTACATCCGCGGGGGAACCTCGCAGCCCATGAGATCGAGGGCGCGCGTCAACTGGCGCAGGACGTACAGGACCCCGGCGGCGCGCCACAGGCGGACCTCGCGGCGTTCCTCGGCCAGGACCGGGCAGCGGTGGTAGAACGTGTGGAACGTGCGAGCCAGCGAGAAGGCGTACTTGGCGAGCACGGAGAGCTCGATGGCGCGGACGGCCTGGTCGGCCATCTCGTCGAGACGCGAGGCCTCGAGCACCAGTCCCCACAGCTCGCCGGCCTCCGGGTCGTCGAGCGGCGCCCCGGGCAGGTCCGCGAGGGCGGCGGCGAGCGCCGCCTCGTCGAGACCGTCGCGGGCCTCGAGCTTGCGCAGGATGTTGGTGGCGCGCACCGCCGCGTACTGCAGGTACGGTCCGCTCTCGCCCTCGAAGCTCAGGGCCTCCTCGATGTCGAACACGATGAGCTTGCCGCGCGAGAACTTGATCATGAAGTAGCGCACCGCGGCGACGGCGATGATCGCGGCGATGCGGTCCGCCTCCGCGTCGTCAAGGTCGTCGTGCCGGGAAGCCACCTCGTGGCGCGCGGCGGCGGTCACCCGGTCTATGAGATCGTCCGCCTTCACGCCCAGCCCCTTCCGTCCGGACACCTCGACGAACGGGCGCCGGTCGCCGGGGTCGGCCTCGTAGCCGAGCAGCCGCGCCGTGGCATGCGACAGTGCCACCATCTCGTAGGAGACGTGCACGGATCGCTCGGCGGCGTCGGGCCGGTCGATGGCGGCCAGCGCGTCCTTGAGGAGCTGCTGCAGGTACGACTGGCGGGTGTCGATGACGTTGTAGACGGCGCCGGCGCGCCCGAACGGCGGTGGGGAGAGGTCGGGACCGGCGGGCGCGGCCGTGCCGGCAGCGTCCGCGGCGGAAGCGTCCTCGCCGACCGAGGCGTCCGGTCGCTCGGCCGGGGGCGTGCTCGTCGTCGACCAGAGGGGACGCCCCGAGCTCTGCCCGTCGTGGGGCCGGTAGTGGAAGTCCTGCTCGAGCACGCCGAACTTCCAGAACTGGTATGCGATGTCCTTGCCGACGTAGGTCACGGTGCCGTTGGAGCGCACGATGATCTTCGCCCGCGCCTCGGGCTCGCCGCCGCCGTCTTCCGCCTCTTCCTTCCCGGAGGGCGCGGACTCGGCCAGCGGCATGACCCAGCAGCCGGCCTGCGGGCCGCCGGACTGCAGGTGGACCGCTCCGGCCTGCTTCAGCACCTCGAACGCGCGCGCCCAGAACTCCAGGCGCAGGATGTCGCCTTCCCAGCAGAGCAGGTCGTAGTCGACGTTCAGCCGGCTCATCGTCGCCAGGTGGCAGCGGACGATCCGGGCGGCGACGACGCGGCCGATCTCGGCCGTCGGGTTCCCCGCGCCCTCGATCTCGTGCAGCGCGCGGGCGCGGAACGCGAGGCGGTCGGCGTCGGCGCCGTACCACTCGGCCACGCGGGCGTAGAGGTCCCAGCAGTAGTGATCGAATCCGGGCTCCGCGGCGCGCGCCGCCACGTCGGCGGCCGAGGCGCCCTCGAGCTGCTGGAAGCCGACGACCACGTCCGCCACCTGCACGCCCGTGTCGTCGATGTAGTTCTGGACCTCGACCGGCACGCCGAGGAAGCGCAGGGTGCGCGCCAGGGTGTCGCCCATGGCCGAGTTGCGCAGGTGCCCGATGTGGGCCGCCTTGTTGGGATTGATCGCGGTGTGCTCGACGATCACCTTGGCTCTCGCCGCGGACTTCGCCGGCGCTTCGGAGCCGCCCGCGAGGGCCTGGCGGACGAACGGCTCCCGGGCGAGAAAGAGGTTGACGTACCCGTTCGGCGCCGCCTCGGCGCGTGCGACCCCCTCGACCGTCCCGAGTGCCGCGACCACCTCGGCGGCGATGCGGCGGGGCGCCTTGCGCAGCCGCCTCGCGAGCTCGAAGGCGAGCGGCGTGCCCAGGTCGCCCAAGGCGCGGTTCGGCGGTGACTGGACGGCGATCTCGGGCAGCGTCTCCGCCTCGAGCCCGTAGAGCTCGTCGAGAACGGCGCGCAGGCGGGCCCGTATCGCGTGGTGCAGCGGAAGGATCATCGGCGTCGGTTCTAGGCCGGGCTCAGCCCGGCCGCGGAGCGGCCAGCGCGAGCGCGCGGTCGTAGTCGGCTGGCGTGTTGACGTTGAAGCAGAGCTTGCCGGTCGGATCGAGGCGGGCCATCTCGGCCGGACCGATCTCGCGCACCCGCGCGACGGAGAGCAGGCCGTGGACGGCGAGCCGGTTCTCGTCGAGGCGGCGCCGGATGACGGTCGCGAAGGCGGCGGCGTACGAGGCGCAGAGCGGCTGGTAGCCGTCCTCCGTCCGCGGCAGGGCGATGTCGACGTCGCGGCCGGCGTCGAGCAGACGCGCGAGGAAGCGGGGGTTCAGGAACGGCATGTCCGCGGCAACGATCAGCGTGCGCGGGGCCGTCGTTGCGGCCAGCGCGGTATAGATGCCGCCGAGCGGGCCGGTGCCGGGCAGCACGTCGTGACGGATCGGAAGCCCGAGCGCGCGGTAGGGCTCGTCCTCCCGGGCGATGATCACCACCTCGCCGACCACCGGCCCGAGCGCGGCGAGGAGACGGTCGATGATGCGCAGGCCCCCTACCGGGAGCAACGCCTTCGGGCGGCCGCCGAAGCGCCGCGCGCGACCGCCGGCGAGAATGGCCGCCGTTGCCATCCGCTTCTGCCGCCTACCTTAGCAGACGGAGGCAGGTGGCGGAGAGCGTCCTCGAATCGCGCGGTCCGCGGCCAGGATCCCGGCGCGACGGCGCCCGCCTGCCGGCCTCCTCGTTGACACCGCCGGGGCGCTCCGCTACGTTACGGAGGGGGTCGAGTGTGATGTCTGCGAGCCGCGCACGCCGCCGCGTCGGTCTCGGCCTCGTCGGGGGCTGGTTCGTCGCGCCGTTGCTAGCTTCGGCGCTGATGGCGACCGGCGGGGCCGACGAGTCCACGGACCTGCGTGCCGTCGTCTACGCCGCGGACGTCGATTCCCTGATCCATCCGGTCTCCGCCGAGTTCATCGGCCAGAGCATCGAGCGCGCCGACGCGGACCGCGCCCGGCTGGTCGTGCTGACGCTGCGCACGCCCGGCGGACTGGTCGACTCGACGCGGACCATCAACACCAGCATCATCGAGGCCGGGACGCCGGTGGTCGTCTTCGTCGGACCGAGCGGCGCTCGCGCCGCCTCGGCGGGCTTCCTGATCACGATCGCGGCCGACGTGGCCGCCATGGCCCCCGGCACGCACATCGGCGCCGCGCACCCGGTCTCCGGCACGGGCGCGGCGATGGACGAGACGCAGGCGGAGAAGGCGGCCTCCGACGTCGCGGCCTACGCGCGCTCGCTCGCGGCGCAGCGGCAGCGCAACGTCGACCTCGCCGAGAAGGCGGTCACCGAGAGCCTGTCGTTCACCGAGGCGGAGGCGCTGGCCGCCGAGCCGCCGCTCATCGATCTCGTCGCCAGCGACGTCGAGGACCTCGTCGAGCAGCTCGACGGGCGCGAGATCACCCGCTGGGACGGAAGCAAGGCGACGCTCGACCTGGGGGACGTCCGGATCGAGAACCTGACCATGAACTGGCGCCAGCGATTGCTGAGCGCGGTGGCGCATCCGCAGGTGGCCGTGCTGCTCTTCAGCCTCGGCACGCTCGGGCTGACGGTCGAGCTGTGGAACCCGGGGACGCTGGTGCCGGGAATCGTCGGCGGCCTCTGCCTGCTGCTGGCGTTCTTCGCCTTCCAGATCCTGCCGGTCAATTATGTCGGGTTGCTGCTCATCCTGTTCGGGCTCGTGCTGCTGGTGGTCGAGCTGATGACCCCGACCTACGGTCTGCTCGCCACGGGCGGCATCGTCAGCATGGTGCTGGGCGCGTTGCTGCTGGTCGACTCGCCCGCGCCCGAGCTCCAGCTGGGATGGCCGTTCATCGTCTCGAGCATGGGTGCCCTCGGCCTGATCGTGGCGCTGCTCGCGCGCCTCGGGATTCGCGCCCAGCAGCGGCGGCCGGTGACCGGCTCGGCGGGGATGATCGACGCCGCCGGACTGGCCCTCAGCGCGATTCCGGGCGGCGGGGCCGGGCGCGTGTCGACGCACGGCGAGATCTGGTCGGCGACGGCCGACGAGCCGGTGGCGGAGGGCGAAACGGTGCAGGTCGTCGCCGTCGAGGGCATGACGTTGCGGGTGCGGCGCGACGTGCCGGACCCTGGAGGGTCGAACGCATGATAGTGAGGCCGGAGTTCCTCTTCGCCGGGATCGTACTGCTGTACCTCATCAGCTCCATCAAGATCCTCAACGAGTACGAGCGGGGCGTCATCTTCCGGCTCGGCAAGCTGTACCCGCGTCCCAAGGGGCCGGGCGTGATCCTCGTGTTCGCTCCGATCGACCGGATCGTGCGCGTGAGCCTGCGAACGATAGTGATGGACGTGCCGCCGCAGGACGTCATCACCAAGG
>JAPOWL010000054.1 GCA_026707615.1 Acidobacteriota bacterium
GCTGGTCGCGCTGGCGCTCATGACGGTGCAGCAGCTCCCGTCGGTCGTCCCGCCCGAGGCGGGCCGCCCCTCGGGCGCGGCCCTGCAAGACCCCCCGGCGGTCGCGTTGCGGCTGCGTCCCGACCGCCGCCTGACGCCCGGCGCCGTGCGCCCGGTCACGGCGGCCGAGACGTGCGGGGGGGACCTGCCGTCGGTTCCGGCCGCCGCGGCGGGCGTGCCGCGGCAGGTGTTCGCGCAGTACGGCATCGACTACCGCCGGGCCGCCGAGTACGAGCTGGATTTCCTGATCACGCCGGAGCTCGGCGGCGCGGCCGACCCGCGCAACCTCTGGCCCCAACCCTACGGAGCGACGGTCTGGAACGCCTACGTCAAGGACGAGCTCGAGCAGCACCTGGGCCGGTTGGTCTGCGCCGGCACCCTCGATCTGGACACGGCGCAGCGCGACATCGCGACCGACTGGATCGGAGCGTACCGCCGCTACTTCGACACCAGCCATCCGCGGCGCGACTACCGGCGGTTCCCGCTGGCGGGACGCGGTGGCGAGACGCCGGCCGGGATGGAGATCGAGTTCCGTCCCTTCCTGCCGCCCCCGGCGTCGCTCGTGGCCAGCCGGGCGGGGAGGCGCGGCGGCGTCGTGCCCCGGACGAGCGGGGTGCGCGCCGGCGGTTCTGCCGGCGCGGGCGAAGCGCTTCCGCGAGGTCGAGCCTCGCCCCCGGCGGTGGCGCGGAGGTCGTGATGGCGCAAGGAGCGGGAGCCTCGCCTGGAGCAGCGATGGAGGACGGCGGCGAGCGTCCGGGGCCGGAGCACGACTACGCGCGGGCGTACAGCGACCGCGCGCTGTGGGACAAGGTGTCCCGCTTCGCGGCCCGCGCGGGCCGCAAGGTCCTCTGGAACGCCCTGGTGCTCTACTACTGCTGCATCGATCCGGATACTCCGAAGGAGGCGAAGGTCGTCATCGCGGGGGCCCTCGGCTACTTCATCATGCCGCTCGACGCCATCGCCGACCTGTTTCCGGGAGGGTTCGCCGACGACCTGGGCGCGCTGGTCGCCGCGCTCGGGTTGGTCAAGGCCCACCTCAAGCCCGAGCACCGGCGGCAGGCCGAGGAGAAGCTGCGGCGGTGGTTCGGCGATGAATGAACCGCGTGGAGCGATCGGTGTACGGAAACGGGACCTTGATGACGTCGCCCTGCTCAAAGGTCGGCATACGCCCTGGTGTCCGCTTCCGTTTCCCACTCGCGGAACGTGCGGAACGGATCGTCGGTCGGGGCTCCCGGCCGGGCCTTCGTCAGGACGACCTTCGCGCCGTCGATCTCGTAAACGAGCTCGTCGCCGGGGTCGAGGCCGAGCGCGATCCGCACCGGCCGGGGGATGGTGGTCTGCGCCTTCGCGGTGAGCCGGCTGACGATCATGGCGCCGATGGTAAGGATGTTCCTTACCCTCCGTCAAGCCGGCGGCGCTGGCGGCGCTGTATGATGCGCGCGTCACTTGCCGGCATGGCGCCAGACCGCCCTGAGCGGTGCGTCGGGGTGCAGGCTCTTTCCATTCGACATGCGGGGACAAGACGCGGGGACAAGACATGGATGACGCACGCGGATCCGGCGGGGTTGTCGACCGACGCACGTTCCTGGCCTGCGGTCTGACGGCGCTCGGCATGGGTGCGACGGCCCGTGCCGGGACGGCCTCGGGTGTGTTCCAACCGGCGCCGTTCCCGCTCGGGGTGGCGTCCGGCGACCCGACGGCGGACGGCGTGGTGCTCTGGACGCGCCTCGCCCGCGACCCGCTCCGAGGCGGCGGCATGCCCGCGGAAGACGTGGACGTCACCTGGGAGGTGGCGCGCGACGAGCGGATGCAGGACGTCGTGCAGCGCGGAACCGCCCCGGCCCCCGCCGCGCTGGCCCACAGCGTGCACGTCGAGGTGGCGGGGCTCGAGCCGGCGCGGTGGTACTGGTACCGCTTCCGGACGGCGGAGGGCGCGAGCGCGGTCGGGAGGACGCGGACGCTGCCGGCGGCGGGGGCGGACGTCGAGCGGCTCCGCTTCGCGTTCGCCTCGTGCCAGCACTACGAGCAGGGCTACTACACCGCCTACCGGCACATGGCGGAGGACGATCTCGACCTCGTCTTCCACCTCGGGGACTACATCTACGAGTACGCGGGGCGCGACGGCAGGGTCCGGCGGCACACCGGCGACGAGATCGAGCTCGTCGACGACTACCGCAACCGCTACGCGCTCTACCGCAGCGACCCGGACCTGCAGGCGGCCCACGCGGCCTTCCCCTGGGTGGTGACGTGGGACGACCACGAGGTCGACAACAACTACGCGAACCGCGTTCCCGAGGACGGGCTCCCGGCCGAGCTCTTCCTGCGCCGCCGCGCCGCCGCCTACCAGGCCTACTACGAGCACATGCCTCTGCGCCGGTCGTCGCTTCCCGACGGCCCGCGCCTGCAGCTCTATCGCGGCTTCGACTGGGGAAGCCTCGCTTCGTTCCACGTGCTCGACACCCGCCAGTACCGCACCGACCAGCCGTGCGGGGACGGACGCGCGAGCGTGTGCGACGGCATCTACGACCCGGCCGCCACGCTCCTCGGCGAGCGGCAGGAGCGCTGGCTCACCGAGCGCCTCGACCGGTCCGCGGGGCGCTGGCAGGTGATTCCGCAACAGGTGCAGATGACACGCGTCGACTGGCAGAGCGGCGACGGCGAGTCGTACGGCATGGACGTCTGGTCCGGCTACGAAGCCGCCCGGCGCCGCCTGATGGAGTTCCTGGCCGCGCGCCGCCCGTCGAACCCGCTCGTCCTCACCGGCGACATCCACAGCAACTGGGTGGCGGACCTCAAGGTCGACTACCGCGACGAGGACGCCCCGGTGGTGGGAACCGAGCTCATCTGCACCTCGATCAGCTCCGGGGGCGACGGAAGCGACGCCGTCGACGCGGCGGCCGGCATGCTGGCCGAGAACCCCTGGGTGAAGTTCTTCAATGCGCAACGCGGCTACGTCCGCTGCGAGGTGACTCCCGAGCGCTCGGTGGCCGACTACCAGGTGCTGGAGTACGTCATCCGGCCGGGCAGCCCCATCTCCACCCGAGCGTCCTTCCTCATCGAGGACGGCCGGCCCGGCGCGCAGCGGCTGTGAGGGACCCGGCCGTGCACGCCCGACCCTGACGTCGCGGTCGTTCCCACGCCCTGAGCGGGGTAGACCGTTCGGATCCTCGCTCGGGCGTGCAGGGGTACGACAGGAGTTGACGCCGTGGGAGATGACAGGTCAGGCGGAGACCGCGGCGGATCGCCGGACCCGACCTGGGGCACGGCCGGGGTGGTCGAGGGCGGCGCCGGCGAGGCCGCGGTTCCCGAGCCGTCGCATCGGGACCGCGACGCGGTCCGCCGGGTCTTCGAGACCGGAAAGTACCCCTATCGGAAGAAGCTCACTCGCAAGCCCTACGAGCGGGAGAAGGCCGAGCTGCAGGTCGAGCTGCTCAAGGTCCAGGACTGGGTGAAGGCGACGAACGGGAAGATCGTCGTGCTGTTCGAGGGCCGGGATGCAGCGGGGAAGGGCGGTACCATCAAGCGCTTCACCGAGCATCTCAATCCGCGCGGCGCGCGCGTGGTGGCGCTCGACAAGCCGACCGAGGCCGAGCGGACCGAGTGGTTCTTCCAGCGCTACGTCCGCCACCTGCCGCACGGCGGCGAGATCGTGCTCTTCGACCGCTCGTGGTACAACCGGGCCGGCGTCGAGCGGGTGATGGGGTTCTGCGGCGCGAGGGACTACCTGGAGTTCATGCGGCAGACGCCGGAGCTCGAGCGGATGCTCGTCCGCAGCGGGATCCGCCTCTTCAAGTACTGGTTCTCGGTCAGCCGCGAGGAGCAGAGGCGCCGCTTCGAGGCGCGCGAGCAGGATGTCCTGAAGCGCTGGAAGCTCTCGCCCATCGATCGGCAGTCACTCGACAAGTGGGACGACTACACCGCCGCCAAGGAGGCGATGTTCTTCTACACGGACACCGCCGACGCGCCGTGGACGATCGTCAAGTCCGACGACAAGAAGCGCGCCCGTCTCAACTGCATGCGGCACTTCCTCGCCGCCCTGCCCTACGCGGACAAGGACGCCCGGGTCGTCGGACGAGCCGATCCGCTGATCGTCGCCAGTGCGGATGCGGTGGGCGCGGGAGGGGCGGCGGCCGGCGAGTAGCGCGCCGATCCTCTACCGCGCCTGCACCGGCCCCAGCTTGCGCACCCAGCCGTCGCTCTTCGTCAGCACGTAGATTTCTCCCGCGGAGTCGATCCCCAGGCGGGCGTCCGCCCGCGGCCCCGGGGCGTACGTGTTGGGGTGCCCGACCGCGTCGCCGAGATCGCGCTCCTCGCCGTCGACCACCAGCCGCAGCTCCCGGACCTCGGCGAGCTCGCCCGGCACGAGCCCGTCCGCGTCGATGTACAGCACGCGGCCGCGCGGGAAGTCCGTGAAGACGTACTTTCCCTGCAGCTCGGGTACGGCCTGGCCCCGATAGACGTATCCGCCGCTGATGGCGTAGCCCTCGTCGTGGTCGTACTGGGCTACCGGGTACACGAAGGGTTGCTCGTCCTCCGCCGGGCGCGGGTACAGCGGCCCCGGACGCCCCGGCGGTACCGTGAAGCCGGTAGCGAACGTGCCCTCGCGGAGCCGCCAGCCGTAGTTCCCGCCGGGCACCACCAGATTGACCTCCTCCACCAGGTTCTGGCCGATGTCGCCCAGGAACATCCGGCCGTCGGTGTCCCAGGAGAACTGCTGCGGGTGCCGCAGTCCGTAGGCCCAGATTTCGGGGGCGACGCCGTCCTCGCCCACGAACGGGTTGTCCGCCGGAATGCCGTACCCCCGGCTTCCGTCGCCGCCGAGGGGATCGATGCGGATGATCGCCCCGTGGGGCTCGCTCAGGGACTGGCCGTAGTCGAGCGGATCGTAGGCCGCCCCGGCGTCCCCGAGGCAGGCGTAGAGGAGCCCGTGCTCCGGCGATCCGGGTTCCGCCGTCGGATTGAACGCGATGGTGCCGATGTTGTGGTTGGGCGCGAACTGGCCGATCCGGAAGACCTCGCGCGTGGTGCCGCTGAACACGTTCGCCCGCGGATCGTCGGCCGTCCACTCCCGGATGACGCTCTCGTGGCTCATGGCGTCGTCTTCCTGGAAGTCCAGGTAGTCCGCGCGGCCGCTGCCCGACCGCGCGCTGTACGCCGTGTAGAGCTTCCCGTACCCCGGCGTGCCGGCGTCGCCGAACTGCGGATGGAACGCCACCGACACCAGACCGGACTCGTTGGGGAACATCGAGTCGTCGAAGCCGATGTCGCGGCCGCGAACGTCGAGGTACTCGACGGGCTCCATGCCGTTCTCGTCGGTGATGTACACGACCCCGCGAGTGTCGTTGAGGATGAGGCGCCCCGAGCCGTCCCGGACCGGCGTCAGGTACTGGATGCGGGCGTGGGACGGCGTCAGCAGGGGGGCGTTAGCGACGGAATCGACGGTCTGCGGAGCGCGAACGAATCGGGCGGCTTCGACGATCAGGTCGCCCTTCCGGATCGGCTCCGGAATGGGGTCCGTCAGCGGTTCCACCTGCGCCCCGGCGGGGAAGGTCGAGGCGGCAAGGAGCAGGGCGGTCGTTGCGAGCGATCGTACGAGGTGCATGTCGGACTCCGTCTGCTTGTGTGCTGATGCGAGGTTGCGAAGGGGCTACGGAGGTCAGGTTTCCAGCGACACGCATACCCGTCGCCCGATGGCCGACAGGGCATGGTCGATGCGCTTGATGCTGGAAGCCCGACCAGGATCGAGCAGCCGCCGGACCTGTATCGGTTGTCCGTCGAGAGTTCGAGCCATCTCGTTCAGGCTGACTCCCTCCTGCTTCATCGCCACGTACAGGGCGGCCTTGACCGCGACGTAGGCGGGAACGACGACACGCACCTGCCCGTGCTTCACAGGGCTTGGAACCGGGATGTCCGCGCGCTCCGCGATGCGGGCGCCGATGGTCTCCGCAAGGCAATCCGCAGCCATCTCGATGGCGTCGCTCCGATCTTCACCCTGTGTGATCGCGTCAGGCAGGTCCGGGAACGTCACCGAGTAACGTCCGTCCGGTTCCTCTTCCAGCCGTGCGGGATATGCAAAATCCATCTACCTGGATTTGATGAAGTCGTCTACATCTACGCCCAATTGCTTCAGTATCGCGCGACGAGTTCCCTTCGTCAGGTTGCTGGTCCAAGGAACCGTCGTGTTCTTTCCGTTGAAGTAGATTCTGCGATGTGATCGCTTGCTCTCATGAGCCTTGACGTTGGGAGGATCCAATTCGAGTTTCTTCCCGTGGCGCCGGAGCTGTCGGACGAATTCCTGCGTGCTGCCCATGCTAGGTCCCGTGAGTCATTTGCTTTGCTCCTATTCCCTGAGTTGGTTAGCGAAGGTCTGAAACAGACTACAGTACAGATCTGTACCCTGTCAACCTCACGATGCCCTCCGTCGCACGGTGGCGCCGGCGGCCGGGTGCAGGGCCGGCTTGCTCCGCCGCGGGAAGACGGAGCGGCTACTCGCCGTCCACGGAGAAGGCCAGCAGGACGTTGCCCGGGATGCCCAGGCCGGCGTAGCCCGAGACGGCGTAGAGCATTCCGTCGACCACCGTGACGCCGGGTCCGTTGAGCGATCCGCCGCTGGCCGGCACGCCGTTGACGGTCTCGAACTCGCCCACCGTGTCGGCGTTCCAGATGATGCGGCCGGTGTCGGTGGCGTGGGCCCGGATGTGGCCGTCCAGGCTCGTCGAGAAGAGGACGCCGGGGATGGCGGTCACCGCGCCGGGCTGCGCGGTGTGGCAGCCCTCGCGCGACCCGCAGGTGTCCTGCACGGGCGGCGCGTGCCAGACCTCGGCGCCGTCGGCGACGGTCAGCGCCGTCACGCCGCCGGCCTCGCCCACGGGCTTCTCGAAGGCGTCCGAGATGGAGGCGTACACGACGTCGTTGTCGTCGATGGCGAAGCCCCACTCGATGCCGCCGAGGATGCCTCCCTCGGAGATGCGCGTCTCCCAGAGAATGGCGCCGGTGTCTGGGTCGAGGCGGTACATCACGCCCGACTTCTGGCCCGCGAGCAGAATCGGCGTGCCGTCGGCCAGGGTCGTGAGGATGGTGGAGCTGCCGTAGTCGACGTCGGGGCCGGCGTCCTCGGGACAGTTCGCGCGCCCTTCCTCCGTGGGCGACATGCAGGCGACCGTCCAGGCATCGCCCGGCGTCGTCTGCGAGACCCAGCGCACCTCGCCGGTGGCCATGTCGAGCACCATCAGCGCGTCGCTGTTCGGCGACGGCGGATTGGAGTAGGAGTCGCCGGTGGCGGCGTAGACCACGCCGCGATCGGGGTCGACGGTCGGGGCCGACCAGACCCCGGCCCCGGACGGCCCCCATGTCTGCGCGCCGGCCGAGTTGCGGCCGGTAGGCTGCGGCTCCTCGCCGATGGTGTAGCGCTTCCAGAGCTGCTCGCCGGTCGCCGCATCGAGCGCGACGACGCTGCCCCGGAACGTGCAGCACTCGTAGGTCGGGATGACCGCCGTGCCTTCCTCGCCGGAGGCGACGCCGACGAAGACGCGCCCGTCGTGCAACGTCGGAGCGCCGGTGATCGTGGCGTCGAGGTGGTCGTCGATCTTCGTCCGCCAGCGCAGCTCGCCGGTCGCGAAGTCGACGGCGTAGATGCTGGCCGTGCGGTCGCCGAAGTAGGCCGTCGGAGCCCCATCGGGGGTCTGCGCGACCGATGCCGCTCCCGCCACCGATCCGCTCGCCGGACCGGCCTGCGGAGCGGACTCTCACCGGCCGCGGACCAGCCGCAGGCGCCGCCGCTGCCGCGGGTTGGGCGGCGCGGGCGGCGGTCCGGCGCGGCGCAGCATCTGGCGCAGCTCCCGTTCCGCCGCGGTCGGGGGCGGCGTTCGGTCCTCGTAGAGCTCTCGCGCGTCGGGCTTGGGGAGGTGGCGGTCGGCGAGCGCCTGCACGGCCACGCGCTGCTTCACACCATGAGGCCGGGTGATGGAGACGAGGTCCCCGGGCCGCACTTCGCGGTGCGGCTTGGCGCGCTGCCCGTTGACGTCCACCTTGCCCCCCTTGCACGCCTTCTGGGCTTCCGAGCGCGTCCGGAACAGGCAGGCGACGTCCAGCCAGACGTCGAGCCGCACGCGCACGGGGACCTCCGTCACGAGGCTGGGGCCCGCGCGCCAGGGCTCCCGGGTTTCCGCGCCTCGGCGTCCGCCGGCCCACCGAGCATGCGGCGGACGACGGCCTGGCACTCGGGAAAGAGGTCCGCAATCCGATCCGGCCGCCGTCCCCCCGCCTGTGCGAAGTCCGGGCGGCCGCCGCCGGTCCCGCCCACGACCGGCGCGATCTCCTTGACGACGCGGCCTGCGTGAACGCGGTCCGTGAGGTCCCGCGTGACGGACACGACCAGCGCCACCTTGCCGTCGTTCTCCGCCGCGACCACGACCACGCCGCTCGGGATCCGGTCGCGCAGCGAGTCGGCCAGGGTCCGCAGGGCACCCTTCTCGAGGTTCGAGACCCGCCGGCCGACGATGGTCACGCCGTCGAACTCCACCGTGCCGCCCTCCGCGGATCCGGTCGGGCCGGCGCCCATGGCGGCGCGGATCCGGAGCTGATCGACTTCCCGGCCCAGCCGCTTCGCCTCCGCCTGCAGCCTGTGGACCGCCGCCAGCGACCCGTCCGTGGTCGTCCCGAGGGCCTGCAGCAGCCCGGCGAGCACGGCGCCGCGCTCCTGGAGCAGCCGGACGGCGGCGGGGCCGGTGACCGCCTCGATGCGCCGGACGCCGGCCGCCACGCCGCCTTCCTGGGTGATCAGGAAGGGTCCGATGTCGCCGGTGGCGCGGCAGTGCGTGCCGCCGCAGAGCTCGACCGAGAAGCCGGGCACGGTCACCACCCGCACGCGCTCGCCGTAGCGCTCGCCGAAGAGCGCCATGGCCCCCTTGCGAATCGCCTCCTCGGTCTCCTGCTCCTCCGTCGTGACGGTCTGGTTCTCGAACACCCGCGCGTTGACGAGCCGCTCGATCTCGGTGCGTTCGGAAGCGGTCACCGCCTCCCCGTGCGTGATGTCGAAGCGCAGCCGGTCGGGTGCGACGAGCGACCCTGCCTGGCGGACGTGCGGTCCGACCACGGCGCGGAGCGCGGCGTGCAGGAGGTGCGTCGCGGTGTGGTTGCGCCGGATGTCGTCGCGCCGCGCTCCGTCGACCTCCGCGGTGACCACGTCGCCCGCGTGCAGCGCGCCCTCGCGCACCTTGACGACGTGCATGCGCCCCGTGGCCGGGAGGGGGCGGGCTACGTCGCGGACCTCCACCGCGAGGCCCTCCCCGGTCAAGCGGCCCGTGTCGGAGACCTGTCCGCCGGCCTCGAGGTAGAAGGGGGTCGGATCGAGGAGCACGAAGCCCTCCTCGCCGGCCTGCAGGGCGTGAACGCCGACGAAGCGACTCTCGCCGCCGCCGGCGGTCGCGGCGCGCTCCAGGCGGCATAGGCCCGTCACCGTGCTCCGCGACGTGGTCGTCTCGTAGCCGACGAAGCGGTCCGGCACGTGCGGGACGTCCACGGCGGCGCTCGGCCAACCGCCGGGACCGGCGCCGTCCGCCGGCCCGGCCCCGAAGTGGCGGCCGGCGCGGGGGCGCGCCCGCGGGTCGGGCATGGCGCGGTCGAAGCCCTCGCGGGCGCCGCCGACGCCACGGGGGCCGGCCAGGTCCTCCACGAAGTCGAACGGCACGCCGAAGGTGTCCCACAGGCGGAAGGCCTCGCCGCCCGCGAGCTGCCGGGAACCGGCTTCCGCTTCCGCGAGCGCAGCCTCGAGGCGGGGCAGGCCGTCGGTGAGCACCTTGTCGAACTGGGCCTCCTCCTGGCGGACGACGGAGACGATCGCGTCGCGGTTCGCGACCAGCTCCGGATACGCCGGCGCCATCCGCTCGATGACCACCTCGGCGAGGTCGTGCAGGAACGGCTCCGTCAGGCCCAGCTTCTTCCCGTGGCGCATGGCGCGCCGCATGATCTTGCGCAGGACGTACCCGCGCCACTCGTTGGACGGCACGACGCCGTCCCCGATCAGGAACGTCATCGCACGCAGATGGTCCGCGATGACCCGCAGCGAGACGTCGCTCGTCTCGTTCGAGGCGCGTCCGGCGAGCGGTCCGTAGAGGGTGCCGGCACGCTCGCCGATGGCCGCGAGCAACGGCGTGAACAGATCCGTGTCGTAGTTGGACAGCTTGTCCTGGAGGACGGCGACGATCCGCTCCAGCCCCATGCCGGTGTCGATCGAGGGGGCCGGAAGCGGCGACAGCGTGCCGTCCGCCTGCCGCTCGAACTCCATGAAGACGTTGTTCCAGATCTCGACGTAGCGGTCGCAGGAGCAGTCGACGCCGCGGCATTCCGGCTGATCGCAGGGCAGCTGATCGCCGCGGTGGTAGTGGATCTCGGAGCAGCGTCCGCAGGGGCCGGTGTCGCCCATGGCCCAGAAGTTCTCGGCGGCTCCGAGCTCCGTGATCCGGTCCGCGGGGACGAGCTTCTCCCAGATGGCACGGGCGTCCTCGTCGCGCGGTATGCCCTCCTCGCCCCGGAAGACCGTCGCGTGCAGCCGCTCCCCCGGCAGGCCCCAGGCGTCGGTCAGGAGCTCCCAGGCCAGCGGGATGGCGTCGGCCTTGAAGTAGTCGCCGAACGAGAAGTTGCCCAGCATCTCGAAGAACGTGTGGTGGCGGAGCGACGGGCCGACGTTCTCGAGGTCGTTGTGCTTCCCGCTCACGCGCATGCACTTCTGCGCGGTTGCCGCGCGCCGGTAGTCGCGGCGCTCGGTGCCGAGGAAGGCGCCCTTGAACTGGTTCATCCCGGCGTTGGTGAAGAGCAGCGTAGGGTCGTCCTGGGGGACGAGCGGGGAGCTCGACACGACGCGGTGGCCGTGTCCCTGGAAGTAGTCGAGGAAGCTCTGTCGAATCTCGGCGGACGTCATCGTGCTCATTCTTCCACAAGGATCGGCGCGGCCGGGCGTCACTCGTCCGGTACGGCGTCGCCCCCGGCGCGCCGGCGCAGGGACGCCGCGGCCATGGCGCCTTCGAAGCCCTGGCGCAGCAGGTACTGGTAGAGACGCCGGAACTCGGCGCGGCTCGCGATGGGCCCGGAGAGCCGCCGGTCGAGCGACCGTTCGAGCAGTGCCTCGGGATCCC
>JAPOWL010000653.1:0-1754 GCA_026707615.1 Acidobacteriota bacterium
CCTTGTCGAGCCCCACCGCCTCGAAGATCTGCGCGCCGCGGTAGCTCTGCAGCGTCGAGATCCCCATCTTCGACATCACCTTCAGGACGCCCTTCGTGCAGGCACGGATGTAGCGCCGCACGGCCTCGTCGTGGTCGACGTCGCGAATCTCGCCGCCCGCCAGCAGCTCGCCGATGGTCTCGAACGCGAGGTACGGGTTGACGGCGGCGGCCCCGTAGCCGAGGAGCAGCGCCATGTGGTGGCACTCGCGCGCCTCGCCCGTCTCGACGAGGAGCGCCACCCGCGTGCGGGTCCCCTCGCGCACCAGGTGGTGGTGCACCCCCGCCGTGGCCAGCAGGGCGGGAATCGGGGCCTGCTCCGCGTCGACGCCGCGATCCGACAGCACGAGGAAGGTGGCGCCGGCCTCGAGGGCGGAGCTCGCCCGGGCCCGCAGCGCGTCCATCGCCGCCGCCAGCCCCGCCGCCCCCGCCCGCGGGTCGAACAGCATCGGCAGCGTCGTGGATCGGAAGGCCGGATCGGCGAGGTGCCGCAGCTTCGCGAGCTCGCCGTTGGCCAGCACCGGGTAGTCGATCTTCACGTGGTGGCACGACGCCGCCTCGGGCTCGAGCAGGTTGCGCTCGGCTCCGAGCGTCGACCCCATGTCGGTCACGAGCTCCTCGCGGATGGCGTCGAGCGGGGGGTTCGTCACCTGTGCGAAGAGCTGCTTGAAGTAGTCGTAGAGCAGCCGCGAGCGGTCCGACAGCACCGCGAGCGACGTGTCGGTGCCCATCGAGCCGATCGGCTCCGCCCCCTGCTGGGCCATGGGGGCGACGAGCAGGCGCAGGTCCTCCTCGGTGTAGCCGAAGGCCCGCTGGCGCTGCAGCAGCGTCTCGCGCGGGGGCGGAGCGTCCGCCGGCGCCGCGGGCAGATCGTCGACGTGCACCAGCTCTCGCGCCAGCCACTCGGCGTAGGGCCGCCCGGCCGCGAGCTGCTCCTTGATCTCCGCGTCGTCGATGATGCGCCCCTCGGCGGTGTCGACGAGGAAGATGCGGCCCGGGTGCAGGCGGTCCTTGATCCGCACGTTCTCCGGCGGGATGTCGAGAACGCCGACCTCCGACGCCATGATGACCATGTCGTCGTGGGTGACGTAGTAGCGGGACGGCCGGAGCCCGTTGCGGTCGAGCACGGCGCCGATCACCGTGCCGTCCGTGAACGCGATCGAGGCCGGTCCGTCCCACGGCTCCATCAGCGAGGCGTGGTACTCGTAGAAGGCGCGCCGGTCGGCGGCCATCGACTCGTGGTTCGACCACGGCTCCGGGATCATCATCAGCACGGCGTGGGCCAGCGGCCGGCCGGTGAGGACGAGGAACTCCAGCACGTTGTCGAACGTCGCGGTGTCGCTCTGCCCCTCGCGGATGAGGGGGAACAGCTTCCCGAGATCGTCGCCGAACAGCTCCGACCGGCACAGCGACTCGCGCGCGCGCATCCAGTTGATGTTGCCCCGCAGCGTGTTGATCTCCCCGTTGTGGGCGATGTAGCGGTAGGGGTGCGCCAGCGGCCACGAGGGGAACGTGTTCGTGCTGAAGCGGGAGTGGACGAGCGCGAGCGCCGACTCGAAGTCCGGGTCCATCAGGTCGGGGAACATCGCCTCCATCTGATCGGCGATCAGCATTCCCTTGTAGACGATGGTGTTCGACGACAGGCTCGCCACGTAGAAGAGGTCGCGCTCGGCGAGGTCGAGCTCGTCGGCGGCCCGGCAGACCCGCTGCCGGATG
>JAPOWL010000653.1:1764-11163 GCA_026707615.1 Acidobacteriota bacterium
CCGGATGACGTAGAGCTTGCGTTCGAAGCGCGCGCGGGCCCCGTCCGGACCCGGGTCGGCCGCGTTCTCCGCCGCCCGCCCCGCGCGGCCGATGAACACCTGCCGGATCACCGGCTCGCCGCGGCGGGCGGTCGGCCCGAGCGCGGAGCTGTCGGTCGGAACGTCGCGCCAGCCGAGCAGGCGCTGCCCTTCCTCGGCGACGACGCGGGCGAACAGGTCCTCGATGCGGCCCCGCTCGGCCGCGTCGCGCGGCAGGAACACCATGCCGACGCCGTACTCCCCGGCGCCGGGCAGCTCGATGCCGGCCGCGGGTGCCGCCCGCATCAGGAACTTGTGCGGCACCTGCAGCAGCATGCCGGCGCCGTCGCCGGTGTTGACCTCGCACCCGCAGGCGCCCCGGTGCAGCAGGTTCAGCCCGACCTCGAACGCCTGCCGCACCAGCTTGTGCGACCGCTCGCCCTTGATGTTGACCACGAACCCTACGCCGCACGAGTCGTGCTCGAAGCGCGGGTCGTAGAGTCCCTGGGCCGGCGGCGGTCCGACGGCAGGGCCGGCCCGCGGGGCGCCCCGCTCCTTCCTGGTCGATGGCATGGTCATGGCTCGTCAGACTCTCAGCCGGCGCGGGAGCCGGCGACGGCGGCGCCCGGCCCGCACAGCAGCTTGATGAATCCGGTCACCGCCGGATTGAGCCGCCGCCGGCGGCGGTGAATGATGCTCAGGGGGCGGACGAAGGGCGGCTCGCCGGGTTCGGTCCGCAACGCGACTCTCACCAGCGTCCCGCGCTCGACCTCGCGCCGCAGCGTCGGCTCCGGCAACAGCGCGACGCCGGCGCCGTCCTCGATCGCCTGCTTGATGTTCTCGATGTTGTCGAACTCGGCCACGACGTGCACGTCGGCGTCGTGCCGGCGCAGGAAGCGGTCGATCTCGCGGCGCACCTTGAGTCCGCGGTCGAACGTCACGAAGGCCGCGCCGCGAAGCACGCCGGGTTCCATCGCCGCCGCGGACCGTGCGAGGCGGTGGCCCGGCGGACAGGCGACGACCATCGCCTGGCTCTGCCACGGCGTCGCCGTCAACTCGCGCCCCGGGTTGGCGAACGAGATGAGGCCCAGGTCGGACTGGTCGGCGAGCACCCGCGAGTAGATCTGGTCGGGATGCATGTACTCCAGGTCCACCCCGGCGCCCGGCGTCGATGCCCGGAACCGATCGACGTGCTGGCTCAGGTCGTGCAGGCCCACCGAGTAGATGCAGGCGACGCGGACGGTGTAGCCCGAGGGCTGCTGGCGTCGCTGCACCGCTTCCTCGAGCTCGTGGTAGCGCTCGACGATCTCCTGGCAGCCCTTGAAGAAGAGCCGTCCCTCGGGGGTGAGCCGCCACGGCCGCTTCGAGCGGTCGATGAGCTGCGCGCCGAGCCGCTTCTCGATCTGGCGCACGGCCTGACTCGCCGCGGACTGGCTCACCGAGCTGGCCATCGCGCCGCGCGAGAAGCTCTGATGACGCACCACGTCGCAGAAGATGTTGAGGGACTCCAGGTGCATGAAACCGCCACCTTACCTACAACCGCGGCTAATGGCAAGCACCCCTAGCATCAGCAGTGCTGATTCCCTGCACGTGCCGGGACGAGCCCGATCCTCACGCGCCCGCCGGCCGGGACGAGGATGCACTAGCATGGAGGCATGGCTACTACACACTCTCCATCCCTGCTCCGGCGCCTTCCCGCATCGGCTGCGCTGGTCGGCCTGATTCTCGCCGGCATGGCGCCTGTAGCCGGCGCGGACGAGGAGGCGGGACGGCTCGAGGAGGGCATCACCGTTCTCGAGGAGATCCTGAACGCGCCCGACGCGGCGATTCCGCGCGCCATCCTCGACCGGGCGGTCGCCATGGCGGTCTTCCCGTCGACGGTCAAGGCGGGCTTCTTCCTCGGAGGGCAGCGCGGTCGAGGTTTCATCACGGGGAAGGACCCGGACACCGGAACCTGGTCCGCGCCGGCGTTCATGACGTTGACCGGCGGCAGCATCGGCCTCCAGGTGGGGGCGCAGTCGGCCGACGTCGTCCTGCTGATCCAGAACCGCCGCGGGTTGCGGCGTCTGCTCGACAACCAGTTCAAGCTGGGCGGCGACGCCTCCGCGGTCGTGGGGCCGATCGGCAGGAGTCTCGAGGCCTCGACGGATCTCCAGTTGACGGCCGAGATTCTCAGCTACTCGCGCACGCGGGGCGTGTTTGCCGGCGCGGCGCTCGGGGGCGCGACGTTCCGGGCCGACCGCGATGCGAACGAGCGCTTCTATGGCACGCGTCTCGACTCGGTTGACATCGTCCTCGACGGCAAGACCGGGGAGGGGGCCCTGCCGGAGGCGGCGGCTCGGTTGCAGGCCGCGCTGGCCAGCCTCGCCGCGACCGACGCCCCTTGACGACGGGAGCGCGGGCTGACAGAATGCGCGCCGTGACGTTCTGGACGACCGGCTGCTGTTGTAGCGAGCCCGCTGAGGGCCCCCGCGCCGACGGTCGTGCTGCGTCACGTATGCTGCGTCACTAGAGAGCCAGCGAAACATCGGACGCGAAGGACCCAAGGCCCGGGGGGCGGACGCCCCGCGGGCCTTTTCTTTTGCTCGCATCCAACACAACGTGAACGGACTCGACCTCGGCCCCATCGCCGTCGGCTTCGTCGTGGGCGCCCTCGTCGGCGCGACGTCGACCGGGGGCGGCGCCCTGCTGACGCCGGCCCTCGTCCTGCTGGCGCGGGTACCGCCGTCGATCGCGATCGGATCCGACGTGCTGATCGCGGCCGGCATGAAGCTGGTCGGCGGCGGCTTCTACGCGCTGCGGCGCGAGGTGCACTGGCAGACCGCGGCGCGGCTGGCGGCCGGATCGCTCCCGGGGGCGGTGGTCGGCATCGCGATCCTCAACCGGCTGCCCGGTGACCGGCTCGAGGCGTGGTTGGCGCACGGCCTCGGCTTCGTGCTGATCCTGGCCGCGGCCGCGCTCTTCGTGCGGGTGCGCTTCGCGGACCGGTTCCGGCCGCGCCGCATGCCCGCCACCGGGATGACGGTCGGCCTCGGCTTCCTCACCGGCGTCCTGGTCAGCATGACCAGCGTCGGCAGCGGGTCGCTGCTGCTCTGCGTGCTCGCGCTCGGCTATCCGCTCGCCGCCCGCACCAGCGTCGGCACGGATCTGATCCACGCGCTCGCCCTGT
Organism: Acidobacteriota bacterium; assembly: GCA_026707615.1. GTDB lineage: Bacteria > Acidobacteriota > Vicinamibacteria > Vicinamibacterales > UBA8438 > JAGWAJ01. The sequence goes on from JAPOWL010000653.1 coordinate 4,952, forward strand.
CGTCCGCGGCGACGGTCGGACACGCGGCCGCCGGCCGCGTCGACGTCGCCCTGGCCGGGGCGGTCCTGGTGGGCGGCATCCCGGGTGTGCTGGCCGGCGCCCGGCTGGCGACGGCGGTTCCCGAGCGGCCCCTGCGGGCCGGCCTCGCCGTCGTCCTGTTCGTTCTCGGCGTGCAACTGGCGGTCTTCGGCGTGTCCCAGAATGCGCCGGCGTCGTACGGAGGTGGTGAATCGTGAGCAACGTTGCAGTGCTGCAGGGGTGGGCGGATCGCACGGCGCCGCTCGAGACGTGCGCGGACGCGCTGGAGGGCGCTCCTCCGGAGGAGATCCTGCGCTGGGCCATCGACCGCTACGCCGACCGGCTGACGTTCGCCACCGGCTTCGGTGCCGAGGGCTGCGTCCTGATCGACCTGATCGGCCGACACCGGTTGCCGATCGACCTGTTCACGCTGGATACCGGCGTCCTGTTCCCGGAGACCCGCGACCTGTGGCGGCGTCTCGAGGCGCGCTACGGCCTCACGATCCGCGGCGTCCGGCCGCAGCCGGGACCGGGGGCCGACTCGGGCGCTTCGCTCGATCCGGCGGAGCGGCTCTGGGAGCGCGACCCCGACGGCTGCTGCGCCCGCCGCAAGGTGTTTCCGCTGGCCGCCGAGCTCCGGAGGGTGGACGCCTGGATCACCGCCATCCGCCGCGACCAGACACCGCAGCGCGCCGACGCGCCGGTCGTCGGGTGGGACGCCAAGTTCGGCATCGCGAAGGTCAACCCGCTCGTCACCTGGACCAGCCGGGACGTCTGGCGGTACCTCCGCGCGCGCGACGTGCCGTACAACCCGCTGCACGACCGTGGGTACCCCAGCGTCGGCTGCTGGCCGTGCACGAGCCCCGTGCGGCCGGGGGAGGACGCTCGCGCCGGCCGGTGGCGCGGCACGGCGAAGACCGAGTGCGGCCTTCATGGATCGGCGGTGCCGCTGGAGGAGGCGCCCGCGACGTAGCGCGCCCCGACGGGCGAGACGCATGACCCTCTTCCCCGCCTTTCTGAAGCTGGACGGCCGGCGCGTCGTCGTCGTGGGCGGCGGCCGCGTCGCGGCGGCCAAGATCCGTGCCCTGCTCGACGCCGGCGCGGACGTGACGGTGGTGGCTCCTGAAGTCTCGGATCAGATCGCCAACGCGGGCGTGGTCTACGTCCGGCGCCCGTTCGAGGCACGGTATCTCGACGGTGCGTGGCTGGTCGTCGCCGCCGCCCCGCCGGCGGTGAACCGGCGCGTGGCCGAGGCCGCGGAGGAGCGGCGCCTCTTCGTGAACGCGGTCGACGATCCGCCGAACGCCAGTCTCTACCTGGGCGGCGTGGTGCGGCGCGCCGGCCTGACGGTAGCGATCTCGACGGACGGGCGGGCTCCCGCGCTCGCCGGCCTGCTGCGGCAGGCGCTCGACGCGCTGTTGCCGGCCGAGCAGGTGGAGCGCTGGCTGGCCGAGGCGGACCGCCTGCGCGCCGAGTGGCGCCGCGCGGGCGTTCCGATGCCCGATCGACGGCCGCAACTCCTCGACGCCCTGGTGCGCCTGCACGACAGCCGGCCGCGGCCGGCCGACGAGTCGCGAGCATGACGGCAACGACCCCCCGCGGCTTCGTCTCCCTCGTGGGGGCCGGACCGGGCGACCCCGAGCTGCTGACGATCCGCGCCGCGCGCCGGCTCCAGGAAGCGGACCTCGTCCTGTACGACGCGCTGGTACCGGCGGAGGTGGTGGCCGAGGCGCGCCGCGCCCAGCGATTCCGCGTCGGGAAGCGCGCCGGACGCAAGGCCGTCACGCAGGAGACGATTCACCGCCTGCTCATTCGCGGGGCGCGGCAGGGCAAGCGGGTCGTCCGCCTCAAGGGCGGCGATCCGTTCGTGCTCGGTCGCGGCGGCGAGGAGGCGCTGGCGCTCAGGGCCGCGGGCGTGCCGTTCGAGGTCGTCCCAGGGGTGACGAGCGTCGTGGCGGCGCCGCAGGCGGCCGGGATCCCGATCACGCACCGCGGCCTGGCGTCGGGATTCGTGGTCCTGTCGGGGCATGACGGCGCGTCCTTCCGGCCGCTCGTCGAGACCCTGGCTCCCAACGCGCTGACCGTGGTCGTGCTGATGGGGCTCAGGGCCCGGGCCCGCCTCGCGGCCGCCCTGCTGGAGGCCGGCTGGCGAAGGGACACGCCGGCCGCCGTCGTTCTGGCCGCCTCGCGGCCCGAGATGCAGCAGTGGGTCGGGCGGCTGGACGATCTCGGCGACGCCCCGCTCGACGGCGGGGACGCCCCGGGCACCATCGTGATCGGCGATGTCGTGGGACTTGGTGCGCTGACGGCCGGCGGCGGCGCCACCCATGGTCGCGGCACCACCATGGTCGCGTCGGAAGCGCCGCTGATGCGGAGCCTTTCCGAGACCGGCCGCTGAGCCATCGGCGGGGACGAGCGCGAGTGGCTTATCGAGAGGTGTGAAGTGACCTGGAAGGCAGCGTTGGCGGACCGGATGCCCGGCGAGCTGGCGGACGAGATCGAGACCTTCGAACGCCAGATCGACCTGCGGCGGCAGGGGAAGATCGACGAGAAGGTCTTCGCCGAGACGCGTCTCCGGCGCGGGGTCTACGGCCAGCGGTACGACAACGGCCAGCGCAACGACGGGACCGGAGCGAAGCCGCTCCCGTATCCCTCGAACGGGTTCACGAAGGGTCCGGAGACGGTCTGGGACGCGCCGGGGATGCAGCGGATCAAGATTCCCTTCGGCGGTCTCACGGCGGACCAGATGGACACGCTCGCCGATCTGGCCGAGGAGTACAGCGACGGCGTCTGCCACATCACGACGCGCCAGGACGTCCAGCTCCACTTCGTCCACATCGACGACACGCCCGACCTGATGCGCCGGCTCGCGGCGGTCGGCATCACGACGCGCGAAGCGTGCGGCAACACCGTGCGCAACGTCACCGCGTGCCCGCTCGCCGGCGTCTGCCGGGACGAGACGTTCGACGTCACTCCCTATGCGAAGGCCTGCATGCGCTTCCTGCTCGGCCATCCCGACGCGCAGGACTTCGGCCGCAAGTTCAAGGTGGCGTTCTCGGGCTGCCGCGAGCACGCCTGCGGGCTGGTCTCGATGCACGACCTCGGGCTGATCGCGGTCACCCGGAAGGTGGACGGCCGGGTCGAGCGCGGCTTCGAGACCTACGTCGGCGGCGGCCTGGGGGCCGTCCCGCACCAGGCGAAGCTGTTCGATCCGTTCCTGCCGGTGGCGGAGCTCCTCCCGCTGGCCCAGGCCATCGCCCGGGTGTTCGCCCGCCTCGGCGAGAAGCGCAACCGGGCTCGCGCGCGCATCAAGTTCCTGGTCGCCCATCTCGGCATCGACGAGTTCAAGCGGCTCGTTCTGGAAGAGCGGGCGGGGCTCGCGTCGGACGCCCGCTGGGACGCCCACGTCGCCGCCGCACCGGACGAGGCGGAGACGCCGCTCCGGCCGCCGGCGCCCCTGGCGGGCGGTGCGGACGGACCGAACGGAGCCGGCCGGCCTTCGTCCGCAGACCCCTTCGGGGCCTGGTTGCGCACCAACGTCTACCAGCAGCGGCAGGCGGGCTACGCCACGGTCACCGTGGCCCTGCCGCTCGGCGACCTGACCGCCCGGCAGATGCGCGGGCTGGCCGCCGTCGCGCGGCGCTACGTCGGCGACACGATCCGGACCACCGTCGAGCAGAACATCGCGCTGCGCTGGGTCAGCGCCGCCGACCTGCCCGACCTCCACGGAGAGCTCGCCGAGCTCGGACTCGCCGAGCCCGGGGCGGGCACGATCGCCGACATCACCGCCTGCCCGGGCACCGACACCTGCAAGCTCGGCATCGCCTCGTCGCGCGGGCTGGCGGCGGAGTTGCGGGAACGGTTGAGCGCCGCCGCGTCGCCGCCCGACCCCGCCGTGGAGGGCCTGCGCATCAAGACGAGCGGCTGCTTCAACTCGTGCGGCCAGCATCACATCGCGGATCTCGGCTTCTACGGCGTGAGCCGCACGGTCGACGGCTACACGGTGCCGCACTTCCAGGTGGTGCTGGGCGGCCAATGGACGGAGAACGCCGCCTCCTACGGCCTGGCGTCGGGCGCCATCCCGTCCAAGCGCATCCCGGAGGTGATCGAGCGGATCACGGCCCGCTTCGTCGCCGAGCGGCAGGGGGACGAGTCGTTCCAGGCGTTCACCCGGCGCATCGGGAAGCGCGCGCTCAAGGAGATGCTCGCCGACCTGGTGCCGGTGCCGGCCCGCGACGACGCCGGCGGCCGGGCGTTCTACTCCGACTGGGGCGATCCGCGCGAATTCACGCTCGGCGACATGGGCGTCGGCGAGTGTGCGGGAGAGGTGGTCTCCCTCACGGAGTTCGACCTCGCGGCGGCCGAGGCGCAGATCTTCGAGGCGCAGCTCGAACTGGAGGCGGGCCGCGCCGCCGCCGCGGACGACCGTGCCTATCGAGGCATGCTGCTCGCCGCGAAGGGCCTGGTGAAGGCGGAGTTCATCGACGTCGGCGACGACCCGGCCGACATCATCCGGGAGTTCCGCACCCGGTTCTTCGACACGCAGGTCTTCTTCGACAAGTACGCCGGCGGCAAGTTCGCCATGTACCTGTTCCGCCGCCACGAGGGGGGACCCGCCTCCAGTGCGGAGGCGGTCCACCGGCTCATCGAGGAGGCGCAGCTCTTCCTCGAGGCGAGCCACGCCTGCCAGGCACGGCTGGCCGCGCGGCCCGCCACCGGCCCCGCGCCGTCGCCGGCCGCCATCGCGCCGTGATTTCGATGGAGCACGCAATCGACCGGCTGCAGCGCTTTGCCGTGAAGCTGTACCTCGATCCGCGCAGCACCCTCGCGCCGCGCGGCTGCATCGAGATCTTCCACCGCTGGATCCAGGAGCGTGCGGTTCCGGGACTCCTGATCGACGTCGCCGACTACACGCATCTCACCGGCGGCCCCCGGGTGGTTCTCGTCGCGCACGAAGGCCACTACGCCCTCGACGATGCCGATGGCCGGATGGGACTCGTCTACACACGCAGGCAGCCGCTGGAGGGAACGCTCCCGGAGCGGCTGGCAGCGGCGGCCGGCATCCTGCTCGCCGCGGCCGAGCGCCTGGAACGGGACACGGCCGACCTCGCAGGCGGCGGCGCCCTGTTCCTGGGGAGCGAGATCGCAGTCGCCGCCAACGACCGGCTGGCTGCGCCAAGGCTTGCGGACGCCGAAGCCGTCCTGCGCGGCGCGGTCGTCGCCCTGGGGGCCCAACTCTTCGGCGACGAGACCACCCAGGTCCGGTCCCTGGCCGAGTCCGACCGCCTCGGCTACGTCATCGGAGCGACCCGACCCGTATCCCTGGCCGATCTGTCGTCCAGGGTGGCGTGAAGCCACGTCCTGGCGGGCGGCCGGGCTACAGCTCGACGCCGAGCGGGCCCTTGAGCGCGTAGCCGAACGCGATCGAGAGGACGAAGAAGGCCACCAGCCAGTGCACGGGCCAGCCGAGGGCCCGCATGTCGAGGGCGGCGTAGCCGATCTCCACCGCCTCGATGGCGTGGTCGGCCGCGATGGGTGGCTCGCCGGGGTAGAGCAGGGTATCGACGACGCCCCGTCCGGTGCGGCGGCTCGGGACGGGGCCCCAGCCGTCGCCGGCGACGACGTGCGTGGCGATGGAAGCGCCGCCGACGTGGACGACGATGCGGTGCTCGCCGGGGGCCGTCGCGCGGATGCGCCACGCCACCTCGCCCACGGCCGGCATGCGCACCGCGGGCGTCTCGACCTCCACGCCGCCGGCCGCCTCGAGGCGCGCTGGCTGCCGGAGGAGGTCCGCGTCGCGGACGAAGGCCTTGACCACCGCCGCCTCGCCGGGCGCGACGGGCTGGACCGCGAAGCGCAGGTTGAGCTGCGTCATGATGAGCAGCACGGGGACGAGCAGCACGACCATCGGTACCAGCGCGAGCCGCATGTAGCGCAGCGTGTCGCCGAAGATGCGCCGCTGCAGGCGCAGGACGACGCCCACGTCGCGCTGGAAGAGCCGCACGCCGATCAGGTTGCCGCGGATCTGCTCGCGAAGATGCCGGATGCGGGCCTGGTCCGACGTCTTGCCGAAGATCCACACCATCGCCACGCCGCTCAGGCAGGAGATGGCCAGCAGCGCCCAGATGGGCGGGAGCGTCCGGAACGGCCAGCAGAGCAGGTCGAAGAGGGGCGTCAGGCCCCGGTTGACCAGG
>JAPOWL010000570.1 GCA_026707615.1 Acidobacteriota bacterium
GATCTCGTCTTTCCCCACCACGAGAACGAGATCGCCCAGGCGGAGGGGGCGACCGGCCGGCCGTTCGCCCGCTTCTGGGTGCACGTGGAGCATCTGCTGCTCGACCGCGACGTGAAGATGTCGAAGTCGCTCGGCAACGTCTTCACGGTGCAGGACATCCTGGAGCGCGGCCACCGGGCGTCGGCGCTGCGCTTCGTCCTGCTGTCGACGCACTACCGCAAGCAGTTGCGCTTCACGTGGACGAGCCTCGCGCAGGCGGAGGAGGCGCTGCAGCGGCTCATGGCCTGTCTGGCCCGCGTCGAGTCGGTGTCGCGGGGGGAACGGCACGACGCGATCGCCGAGCGCGTCGAATCCGCGCGCCAGGCGTTCGCCGCGCGGATGGCGGACGATCTCAACATGCCGGGCGCGCTCGGCGCCGTCTTCGAGCTCGTGCGGGACGTGAACGCGGCAATCGACGCGGGGGAGCTCGGCTCCGGCGACGCCGCGCTCGTCCGCGACGCGTTCGAGGCGTTCGATCGGGTCCTCGGGGTGATTTGCCTGCGGCGGGCGGAGGAGGCCGCGCCCCCGGTCGAGGTGGGCGAGATCGACCGCCTGATCGCCGCCCGGCGGGAGGCGCGCCGCCGGCGCGACTTCGCGACCGCCGACCGGATCCGGGACGAGCTCGACGAACGCGGCATCCAGCTCGAGGACACGTCCGACGGGACCCGCTGGCGGCGGAAGTAGGCGCGGAGCTTGCAGGGACCGTCGGCGTCGTGCCGACTCCTCGACAGGCGGCGCTCGGAACGCTCGGCGAGCTTCTGGCGTGCCGCGAGTTGCGGCGGCGCGGCTACGCGATACTGGCTCGCGGCTTCCGCACGCGGCACGGCGAGATCGACATCGTGGCTCGCGACGGCGACGTCCTGGTGTTCGTGGAGGTGAAGGCGCGCGCCGGCCGCCGCTACGGCACGGCGCTCGAGGCGGTCACCGCGCGCAAGCAGCGCCGGGTCGCGGCGATGGCCCGCAGCTACCTCGCCCGCGCCGGATGGGGCGAACGCCCTTGCCGGTTCGACGTCGTCGCCGTCACCGGGCGCGAGGCGGAACGAGCCCAGGTGACGGTGGTGAGGAACGCCTTCAGCCTGTGACGGCGCCGGGAACGTCGGTCGCCAGCCCGGTCTCCCGCCGGCCCGCGCACGCTCCCGCCACGCCCGCGGGCGCCGGGGGCGGTCCTTGAAGCACTCGGATGCCCTGTGGTACGGTTGGGAGCGCGCGCTGTGGCGGGCGGGAATAACTCAGTGGTAGAGTGCGACCTTGCCAAGGTCGAAGTCGCGGGTTCGAATCCCGTTTCCCGCTCCATCCCTCTGCTCGCGCGGCCGTGGGTGACCGCCCGCACGGCGCCGTCGCCAAGTGGTAAGGCAGAGGTCTGCAAAACCTCCATCCCCGGTTCAAATCCGGGCGGCGCCTCCATCAGCCGCACGTCGGGCGTGCGCGAACGCAAAGGACGCGAGAAACCATGAACGACACGAAGCTGTACGCGGGGCTGGCGACGGTCGCCGTCCTTGCCGGCCTGGCCGGTCCTGCCTCGGCGGCGGAGGCGGAGACGCCCACCTTCGCGCGGGATGTCGCGCCCATCTTCCAGGCCAAGTGCGAGGCGTGCCACCGTGCCGACTCCATCGCGCCCATGTCGCTGGTGACCTACCGGGAGGCGCGTCCCTGGGCGCGGTCCATTCGGGAACGCGTCTCGACGCGGCAGATGCCTCCGTGGCACATCGACCGCACGGTCGGCATCGCGGAGTTCAAGAACGACCGCTCGCTCACCGACGCGGAGGTCGACACCGTCGTCCGGTGGGTCGACGGGGGCGCGCCGCAGGGCGATCCGGCCGACCTGCCGCCTCCGCGCGAGTGGCCCGACGCGTCGAAGTGGTACTTCGCCGAGCGCTTCGGCGGACCGCCGGATCTGATCGTCCGATCGGCGCCCTTCACGATGCCCGCCGAGGCGAACGACGCCTGGTGGAAGCCGGTGAGCGAGACCGGCCTGACCGAGCCGCGCTGGGTGCGGGCCATCGAGTTGCGGCCGGCCACGGTCGCCGGCCGCCGCATCACCCATCACGCAATCGCGCGCCTCGAGCAGGAGGAGACCGACCCCCTGCTGCGCAACCCGGCCGCTGCCGACGACGACGACCCGCTCAACAACTCCGGACTCTTCATGGAGTGGGCGGTCGGCAAGCAGGGCGAGCTGATGCGCCCCGGCAGCGGCAAGCTCATGCTTCCCGGGTCGCGCATCATCTGGGACGTTCACTACTCGACGGCGGGCGAGGAGATTACCGACCACGTCGAGCTGGGCATCTACTTCTACCCGCGCGACGAGGAGCCGGAGCACCGCCAGGTCCTGCACCTGATGGGCGCGACCGGCGGGGGAGCGCTCGACATCCCGCCGCACAGCATCACGGTGACCGAGGGCTTCTTCCCGCTGCGGCGGGCCGCGCGCATCGAGAGCTACCAGCCGCACATGCACCTGCGCGGCAAGGCGATGTCGATGGAGGCGATTCTCCCCACCGGCCGCGTCCGGACCCTGAGCCACGTCGGCGACTTCAACTTCAACTGGCACAACGCCTACGTCTACGCCGACGACGCCGCGCCGCTGCTGCCGCGCGGCACGGTGATCAAGGTCACCGCGTGGCACGACAACACGGCGACCAACCGGGCCAATCCCGATCCGAACGTCTGGGTCGGTTACGGGGACCGGACCGTGGACGAGATGGCGCACGCGTGGGTCAACGTCACCTACTTCACGGACGACGACTACGAGGCGGAGCGGGAGAGGCGCGCGGCGGCGAGGACGGACGACAATTGACGGGCCGCGCGCTCCGTCCGCTCGTGCCGGGGCCGGCGGCGTCGATCCTGGCGGCCGTCGTGCTGCTCGCGGCGGCGGCAGCCGGAGCGCAGCCGCCGCGGTCGCCGCTGCCGCTCGAGCCGGAGGGCGACCGCGGCGAGGCCGTCTTCCCGGCCCTCGAAGGCTGGTATCGCAACGCCGACGGAAGCCACACCATCCTGCTCGGCTACTTCAACCGCAACGCGGTGCCGGTCGATCTGCCGATCGGCCCGGACAACCACATCGAGCCCGGCGGACCCGATCTCGGACAGCCGACCCACTTCCTGCCGCGGCGGTCGTGGGGGGTGTTCGCGATAACGGTGCCCGCCGACTTCGGGGAGCAGCGCCTGACGTGGACCCTCGTCGCCAACAACCAGCGCTCCGAGGTCACGTTCTGGCTGAATCCTCCGTACTTCATAGATCCGTTCCTGAACCGGGCGAACGGCAACCGGCCGCCGCGGCTGCGGGTCGCCGGCGGCGGGCCGGAGCTCGAGGGACCACCGCGGGGCGTGGCGGCGTCGCTCGGCGCGGTCGCCGGGGTGCCCGTCCGACTGACCGCGTGGGCCCGGGACACGGAGCTCGAGATTCCGCCGCCGCCCCGCGCCCGCAGCCGCCCGCGGCCACCGCTGACGGTCACCTGGCGCAAGCATCGCGGCCCGGGCGACGTCACCTTCGACGAGGCGACGCACGAGTACGAGACCCTCGCGGGCGGTGAGGCATCGACGATGGCGACCTTCACCGAGCCGGGCGCCTACCGTCTCACCGTAACGGCGAACGACATCTCGGGGAACGGAGGGGGCGGCGACCAGTGCTGCTGGACGACCGCCCACGTCGACGTCATGGTTGCGCCGGCCCCGGCGTCGCCGTGATTTCGTGCTTGCCTCCGGAGGGGGCGAAGTGGCACGCTTTGGGGCGCGACGGCGAAACGTCAGGAGGCATACATGATCCGGAAGTCCGGCTGCTTGATGGTGGTGGCGCTACTTGCGGTCACCGTGGCGTGCGGTGGAGGTCCCATTCCCGGAGTGCAGGCGCAGGGCACCGAGCTGCCCCCCACCACCGGCGAGGGCGCGCCGACGTTCGAGGTGGACCCGTTCTGGCCGAAGCCGCTGCCGAACAACTGGCTGCTCGGCTCGACGATCGGGGTCGCGGTCGACTCCGACGACCACGTCTGGATCGTGCACCGCGGCAACCTCGGCAACAATGAGATTCCTGCCGCCCTCGATCCGCCTCTCGCGGAAGAGTGCTGCTTCCCGGCGCCGCCGATTCTGGAGTTCGATTCGGAAGGCAACCTGCTGCAGCACTGGGGCGGCCCGGGCGAGGGCTACGACTGGCCCGAGTCGAACCACGGCATCTTCGTCGATCACATGAACAACGTCTGGATCGGCGGGAACGGCGGGGACGACTCGCACGCCCTGAAGTTCAGCCACAACGGCGAGTTCCTGCTGCAGATCGGCGAGGACGGTCACCCGGACCCGGATAGCAACTCCCAGACGCGCTACTCGCGAGTGGCGAAGGTCGCATTCGACGCCTCGGAGAACGAGGCCTACCTCGCGGACGGCTACGGCAACAAGCGGGTCGCGGTGGTCGACGGGGATTCCGGCGAGCTGAAGCGCTACTGGGGCGCCTACGGCAACACCCCGAGCGACGACGAATTGCCGCCGTACGACCTCGAGGGCGCTCCGGCGCACGGCACGGTCAGCAGCGACAAGTCCGGCACGCAGCAGTTCCGGAACCCCGTGCACTGCGCCGATCCGACGAACGACGGCCTGGTCTACGCCTGCGACCGTCCCGGCAACCGCGTGCAGGTGTTCGAGAAGGACGGCACCTTCGTCGAGGAGATCTACCTCCAGACGAAGACCCTCGGGGCCGGGGCGGTCTGGGACATCGCGTTCTCGACCGATCCGGACCAGACCTTCGCCTACGTGGCCGACGGCATGAACGAGAAGGTCCATGTGCTGCGCCGCAAGCCGCTCGAGTACATCTACAGCTTCGGGAGCGGCGGCCGGATGGCCGGGCAGTTCTACGGCAACCACAGCATCGCCGTCGACTCGCAGGGCAACGTCTACACGACGGAGACCTACGAGGGGAAGCGCGTGCAGAAGTTCCGCTACACCGGCATGGGGAATCCCATGGGCGATGTAGGGGTTCCGCATCCGCAATAGGCGCCGGTCGGGATCGGATACCGGACGAGGCCGGGTGCCGCCGATGGTACCCGGCCTTCGTGTGTACGATTTGCCGGCGCCGGCCGTTGCCACTACGATTCGTGGCGGGCGGGCCTGCCGAGGGCCGGCGCCGGAGGCGAACCGGAGCGGCGGCCGCGCCGACAACGACGGTGGCTTCGGAAACGGGCGAGGACACGACATGCGAAAGACCAGTTGGCTGGTATTCCCGGCGCTTCTGCTCGTCGCCGGCTGCGCGGCGGACGAGCCGGCGGGACCGCCGCTCGACATGCGCCACAACACCCGGGACCTGATGGCCGGGATGATCGACGCGTCGGCCGACGCGCTCTGGGACGCGGTCGGGACGGTATGGGACGAGAACGGCGAGCAGTACTGGGAGCCGGAGACGGAAGAGGAGTGGCTGGCCGTCACGGGCGCGGCGATGACGCTCGTCGAATCGGGCAACCTGTTGATGCTGGGCGACCGTCCTCGGGACGACACGCAGTGGATGAGCTTCTCGCAGGACATGATCGACGCTGCGGCCGTGGCGCTGGAGGCCGCCCAGGCGCGCGATCCGGACGCCATCTTCGACAGCGGGGAGATCGTCTACAACTCCTGCAACACCTGCCACAGCGTCTACTGGGTGGGTGACGAGCAGCGCGGCCGCGTCATCCGTTGACACCGCGCCATCCGTCGACACGAGGAGTCTGCGCCGCAGGGCGGCGGCGCGGACTCCTGCAGGGTGGCGGCGCGGACTCCTGCAGGGTGGTTGGGCGCCGGGCGGAGCCGCAGGCGACGAAACGGGGGGACGGGCACGGACGGGCGGCCCGCAGGAGAGTTCGCCACCTGCCGTGCCGCCCGGGCTTGCCGTTGCCGACCCGAAGCCGGGTGCCTCGCTGTACGCGGCGGCCGGGACGCATGGCCCCGGACGCTTGGCGAGGGAGGCTGGCGAGGGTGCGGCCCGGGCCGGGGTGGGGCGCGACGGGCGCCCGCGCCCCCAGCCGGGCGAAGGGCGACCGGGGCCGGGTCAGCGGCTGGTGAGCGTCGCGATCTCCGGGTTCGACTCGCGCTCGCAGAGGAAGCGGCGGTTCTCGGGCTCCGCCGCGCCGCGCGCCGCGCGTCGCGCGACGTTCAGCAGATAGAGCCGGTAGGCGCCGGGGTCGCGCCCCGGGTGACCGCACAACGTCACCGCGTCGCCGCGCGCGAGCGCGTCTCCCCGGACGCCGGCCCGTGAGAGCCGATCCGCCGCGCGCCACTCCACGGCCCACGTCCTGGCGAGGCCCCGGTCATCGACGACGCGAACGTGCAGGACCGAGTGCGGGTTCCCGAAGAGAAACGCCTCGACCTCGCCGTCGAGGATGATGGTCCGCTCCTCGTCATAGATCTCGCCGATGGCGTGATGGCCCCCCGCGGAAGCCCCGCTCGCAAGGAGCCGGGAATCGGCGCCGAGGTCGGGAAGTCCGGTCGCCGGCAACAGGCAGGCGGCGAGCAGAACGGACGGTATCCACCTCATGGCCCTCTCCACTTCGTGCCGAGGCCGTTGCATTCCTCGCGCCGTGCCGGTGCAACGGCGTCGTCGCCGGCGGAACGTTCGGATGCCGTACCCGTACGTATCATAGTGCGCTGCGGACCGTTTCTCCCTGAAGATCCTCTGAAGTCCGTTTTGCTCGCGCTCCAAGGGCCGCTATGCTCGTCGCGGTGGCTGCCGTAGCCAACACGCTCGACGCCTCGGAGGCACCGCGGGCCGCGGATCCCGCGGGGAGCCCGCGCACGCTGATCGTCGAGGACGAGCCGAAGGTGGCGGAGGCCCTGCGCGAAGGGCTCGAGGGCGAGGGCTACGACGTCGTCGTCGAGAGCTCCGGCGAGGCGGCCTTCTACCGCTTGACCACCGACCGCTTCGACGTCGTGCTGCTCGACCTGCGGCTGCCCGGGCGGGACGGGCTCGAGAGCCTGTCCGCCGCCCGGCGGCGCGGAGTCGAGACGCCGGTAGTCGTGCTGACGGCTCGCGACACGCTGGAGGACCGGGTGATCGGCCTCGACGCCGGCGCCGACGACTATGTCGTCAAGCCGTTCGCCTTCGCCGAGCTCCTGGCTCGTATCCGCGCGGTGTTGCGGCGCGGGCGGACATCCGATCCGGATCGCCTGTCGATCGACACCCTGGTCGTCGACCGCGCGACGCGGCAGGTGACGCGCGCCGGTCGGGCGGTGGACCTCACGGTGAAGGAGTTCGATCTGCTGCTGCACCTGGCACGTCAGGCCGGACAGGTCGTCTCGCGCGACACGCTCGTCCGCGAGGTGTGGCGGGAGACCTCCCGCAGCACGACGCTCGACAACGTCATCGACGTCCACATCTCGCGGCTGCGACGGAAGGTCGACGCGGACCACCCGGTCAAGCTGATCCACACGGTGCGCGGCGTGGGCTTCGTCCTCCGATGGGAGGCGCCGTGAGCCGGCGCCGGGAGTCTGCGCCGCAGAACGGGGCCACGGAGAACTCCTTGCCCGCGCAGACTCCTGACGCGACCGTCAGGTCGCGCTGGCTGCCGCGTACGCTGCGCGTCAGGTTGACCGCCTGGCATGTCGCGGTGATGGTCGTGGTGCTCGCGATATACGTGGCGGCCGTCCTGCTGATCGTCACGCGCAACGCGTCGAGCGCCCTCGACGCGCGGCTCCGCAGCGACTTCCGCTGGGCGGCAGGGATGGCGCAGCGGGGACCAGACGGCTCCCTGTCCTGGTTCGAAGGCGATCCGTGGAGCGAGGACAGCCCGTGGCTGCAGGTGTGGGCGGCCGACGGCCGGCTCCTGTACCGGACCGCGGTCGCGTGGCGACTCCCGGTGCCGGCAAGCGAGGGGTTGCTGGACCGCACCGACGGCGGCATCGTTTCGCTCCCGAGCGAGCCCGCGCCCTTCCGCGTGCTCGCCCGGCGCGTCACGCTGGGCGGCGAACCGGTCATCGCTCAGGTGGGGCGATCGGAAGCCCTCATGCGGCAGGAGGTGGCCGAGCTGGCGTTCGTTCTGCTGCTGGGCCTGCCGCTCAGCGTGGTTGCCGCGGGAGTCGGCGGCTACTACCTCGCGCGGCGGGCGCTCGCCCCGCTGGCCCGGATGACCGACCGGGCGCGGGCCATCACGGCGTCCCGACTCGGCGAGCGCCTGCCCATCGATGACCCACGCGACGAGCTGGGTCGGCTCGCGACGGTCTTCAACGAGACGCTGGGACGGTTGGAGGCGTCGTTCACGGAGATGCGGCGGTTCACCGCCAACGTCTCCCACGAGCTGCGGACGCCGCTCACGGCCATCCGCAGCGTCGGCGAGGTCGGCCTGCGAGGGGCCCGCGACGAGACGTCGTACCGAGCGGTGATCGAGAGCATGCTCGAGGAGGCGGACCGGTTGAGCTGTCTCGTCGATCAACTCCTGACCGTGTCGCGGGCGGACGGCGAGCGGGTGCGAACCGCGCCCATCGACCTCGCGGACCTGGCCGACGACGTGGCCAGCCACCTCGGTGTCCTCGCCGAGGAGAAGCGCCAGTCGGTGGTCGTCGCGCCGGATGGCCGCCCGACGTGCCGCGGCGACCGCATCGTGCTGCGCCAGGCGCTCATCAACCTCGTCGACAACGCGATCAAGTACACGCCGGCCGGGGGGCGCATCGAGGTCCGGGTGGGCGCGTCTCCCGACGGCGCCACGGTCGAGGTGTGCGACAACGGCCCCGGTGTGCCTTCCGGTCAGGCGCCGCGGCTGTTCGACCGTCTGTACCGGGGCAGCGGACCGGAGCCGGCGTTGAACGGCGAGGGGCCGGGCGACGCCGACGGGGCCGGGCTCGGGCTGGCGATCGCCCGTTGGGCCGTCGAGGCCAACCACGGGCGGCTGAGCTACGAGCGGCCGGACGGGGCCGGCAGCGTCTTTCGCATCGTGCTGCCGCAGACGGAACGCGTTCCACCGGCAGCGGGACGGACGCCGGGCCCGACCGTGCCCGCGGAAGGCGGCGGCACGGGTCGCTGACCGCCTCCACCCGGTTCCCCGGGGACGCCGGTCGTTCGGACCGGGCGCGCGCGGGCTACTCCTCGTCGGTGACGCGGTCGGGATGCGCCGCCATCCAGGCCGTGACGGCATCCACGATTTCCGGGACGTCTGCGAGGTGCCGGGTCAGGACGTCGTACAGCTCGGGCTCGGTCACTTCGTCGTACATGTGCACCAGCCGGTTTCGGTAGCGCGCCATGAGCACCAGCCGCTCGGCCTGGCCCGGAGATACGACGCCCACGTCTCCGAGTTGGCGCGCTACCTCGGCGTACTCGGTGGCGCCGCGCCCGAAGGCTCTGGCCAGCACGTGGCGGGCGATGTCGAGCAGCGCCTCGAGCGCGCGGCGGAGATAGGATTCCGCGGCGGCGACCATTCGCGGGTCGCGCTGAAACTCGCGAAGATCGTCGAGGGGGAGCGTCGCGATCCCGTCGAGCAGTCGATGGATCAGGGCGACCTTGTCGGCGACGACGACGCGCCTGATCGGTCCCGGGGTCATCGTCGGGGCGAAAGGAGCAGGGCGCGGCGCTGGCGTTCGAACGGCAGGAGATCCCCGGCCCGCCGCAGCACGTACAGCTCGAAGAGGTCGGTTTCGAGCGGGTCGCGTGTGTAGAGCCGTTCACCGCGGACGACGGCGAGAGCCAGGTAGGCGCGCGCCCTCGACACATCGATCAGGTCGACGCGGTGGGGAGAGGCCCGGTCGAGCACCTCTTCCAGCCGCAACGTGGCCTCCAGCCGCTGCGGCGCGGTGTACAGCACGCCCAGGTCGAGGTCGGCGTCCGGGTTCGCCTCGCCGTCGAGTCTCGAGCCGAAGGCATAGAGCGCGCGCACCGCCGGCCGACCCTGCACCACGGCGCACAGTCGCCCGACGAGCACGGCCGGCAGCCCCATCCGGACAGTATAGATACGGTTCCGGGTGAGAACGGCGACGTGTTCGGCGGTCGGGCCGCAGTGCCCGCTGCCGTCGGGCCGCGACATCCCGTCGTGACGCAGAGTTCAGCGAAACTTCAGTCTGCGACGGCACGCACCGCGGGTAGGATGCGGGGGCGTGGTGCGGTGCGGCGTGCGCGCGAACGCACCGGGATCGGCAGCGAGGTGGTCATGCGACGGAGAGCGATGGTCGGAGCCGTGGTCGTGGCAGCGGCGGTGACGGGGCTTGCGGCGCAGGGGCCGGACGCCGACGGCTACGACTGGAAATTGCCGCCCGGCGTGTCGCCCCCGCGACTGCCCCTCGACGCTCCGATGACGAGCGAGCGGGTGGAGCTGGGCCGGCATCTCTTCTACGACACGCGGCTGTCGGGGAACGGCACGCAGTCGTGCGCGACCTGCCACATCCAGGCCCTGGCCTTCACCGACGGCCGTGCGCAGGGGCTCGGATCGACGGGCGAGCGTCACCCGCGCAGTGCGATGTCCCTCGTCAACGTGGCCTATCGTGACGCGCTGACGTGGGCGGACCCCACGCTGCATTCGCTGGAGGAACAGGCCCTCGTCCCGATGCTGGGGACGGACCCGGTCGAGCTGGGGCTGTCGGGGCACGAGCCCCGCGTCTACGCGGCGCTGGCCGCCTCGCCGGTGTACCAACGCCTGTTCGCGGCGGCGTTCCCTCCTCCGCCCCCCGCCGACGCGCACGAGGACGGCATCGCGTCGCTGGTCACGACCCGCAACGTCGCGCTCGCCCTGGCCGCGTTCCAGCGGTCCATCGTCTCGTTCCGGTCGCCCTACGACCGCTATCGCTTCCACGAAGACGAGGCGGCGCTCACGCCTGCGGCCCGCCGAGGGATGGCGCTCTTCTTCTCGCGCCGCGCGCGATGCGGCGGCTGCCACCTGGGGCATACCGTGTCGACCGCGATCGGCCTCAACCTCGATGGCGGGTCGAAGGCCTCGACGAGCCCCCTGAGCGACCCGCCGGTGTTCCTGTTCCACAACACCGGTCTCTACAACCTGCCCGGGCCGATGCCGTACCCGGCCGACAACACCGGGAAGTACGCGCATACCGGCAAGCTGGAGGACGCGGGCCGCTTTCGCATTCCGACGCTGCGCAACGTGGCCGTGACCGCTCCCTACATGCACGACGGGAGCATCGCGGCGCTCGG
>JAPOWL010000282.1:0-7671 GCA_026707615.1 Acidobacteriota bacterium
CGGCTGCCGGACGATCGCGATCGACGTCTCGCCGACCGCCCTCGGGATGGGTCGCGAGCTCTTCGAGCGGGATCCGCTGACCAACTGGGACCTGAAGCCCGAGTTCCTGCTCTACGACGGGCACCGGATCCCGCTGCCGGACGCCCACGTGGACAAGATCGTGATCTACGACGCGTTCCACCACATCCCCAACCAGGCCGAGATCCTGCGCGAGTTGGCCCGCGTGCTGAAGGTGGGCGGCGTGGTCGCGATGTGCGAGCCGGGCTCCGGGCACGGGGGCGCGGAGACGAGCCGGCACGAGGCCGACGAGTGGGGCGTGCTGGAGAACGAGTTCGTCACCGAGGATCTGGAGCGGCTCGCCCTGGCGAACGGCTTCGACGGGGTCCGCGTGGTCCCGCTGGCGCTCCCGCCGTCCATCGAGATCGCGCCGTCCGCGTTCCGGCAGTTCCTGCTCGGCTACGGGTTGCGCCACTACTGGAGCCTCTGGTGCCAGGCGCTGCAGAGCATCTCCTACGTGGTCCTCTACAAGGGCGACTACGTCCCCACCACGAGGCGGCCGCAGTCGGCGCGGGCGCGGATCGAGATCGAGCCGGACCGGCTGACCCTGGCGGCAGGCGAGCGGATGACGCTTCCGGTGCGCATCCACAACACGGGCGACACGCGCTGGCTGACCGAGGTGCCGAACACCGCGGGGTGGACCCGCCTCGGCGCGCACCTCCACGCGGCGGCGCCGGGCGCCCCCGCCATCGACTACGACTGGTACCGCGGGGTGCTGCCGCACGACGTGCGGCCCGGCGAGAGCGTGACGGTCGACGTCGAGCTGCCGCCGATCGAGCAGGCGGGCGACTACCGCGCGGTGTTCGACGTGGTCGCCGAAGGGGTGCTCTGGTTCGCGCAGCGGAACTCGCCGACGGCGGAGCTGTGCATCGAGGTACGGCGGGGACCGGCCGGGGCGGAAACCTCCGGCGACGCGTGACGGGGGCGCTGCCGGCTTCCCCGCCGGTCTACCCCTCGGGAACGATTTCGGAGACGTCGGCGAGCTGCAGGACCAGCTGCTCCACCCTCTTCATCAGGCGAAGGCGGGCGTGGCGCACCGTCGGGTCGTCGGCCATGACCAGGACCTCGGTGAAGAACCGATCGACCGCAGGACCTATCTTCGCAGCCTCCGCAAACGCCTCGCGGAATCCGGTGCCCCGCTGGACGGCCTGGTCAACGAGCGGGCTGCGCCGATCGAGCTCCGCCAGCAGCGCGCGTTCGGCCGGCTCCTTGAGCAGATCCTCCAACGGGGTCTCGGACTCTTCGGCGTTCGCGAACTCGCGAGCGATGTTCTTGACGCGCTTGAAGAGCGTCGCAAGGATGCGGAAGTCCGGACTGTCGGTAAGCTCGGGCAGCACCTCCAGCTTCCGGCGGGCGTCGAGCGGGCAGACGTCGTCGGGCCACTGGTGGGTAACCGCGCGCACGTTGCGCACATCGAAACCGCGAGCTTCCAACAGGTAGCGAAGCCGCTCCAGGAGGAATTTCGCTGGCCGCAGTTTCAAGGCGTAGCCCGGCCACCCGGCGGCGGCCGTGAGCTGACGCACCTCCGACCGGTGCTCTTCGAGCAGATCCCGCACGCGCGGCTCACCCATTCCCGTATCGTCCGCGATTCCCTTGACGGAACGACAATCCCTCCACTTCCGGCCAAGCCGATCGAGCGCCCAGTACACGCTTGACCACTCGTCGCTCACATGCGCGCCGCGGGCCGGCTCGAACACCTGCCCGATCCGCACGCGCGCCCGGAGACCCGTGAGCTCGGGCAGGTCGATCAGGATCCGCATCAGACCCTGCGCCTGCCTGCGGATACCCAGGGGATCCCGGGAGCCGGTCGGCTTCTCGCCAGCGCCGAACAGGCCGGCCACGGCGTCGGCCTTGTCGGCCAACGACACGGCTGCCCACGTGATCGCCGCCTCACCCAGGTCGCTCTTCGCCGGCGGATCGTCCGCGCCAACGCCGACCGGAAGATAGTGGTGATAGATCGCCTTCCAGACAGCCTCGGTCTCACCCTGCTCGCGCGCATAGACGCCGCCCATCACGCCCTGCAGCTCCGGGAACTCCCCCACCATGTCGGTGGCCAGGTCGGTCTTGGCCAGCTCCGCGGCCCGTCGAGCGCTCGCGGCCGCTTCCGGGCACCCGAGCACGTCACGTGCGATGCGACCCGCGAGGTCCGCCGTCCGCTCCGACTTGGCCCGGAAGCTGCCGAGCCGCTTGTGGAAGAGCAGGGTGTCGAGCCGGTCGAGCCGGTCCTCGAGCGGCTGCGCTCGATCCGCGTCCCAGAAGAAGCGCGCGTCGCGCAGTCGGGCCACGAGGACGCGCTCCGCGTTCCGGGCGATTCGCGCCCTGCGGGCCGCGTCGTCGCCCGGGGTGTTGGTCACCGCAAGAAAGTGGGCCGACAGCCGGCCCCGCGTATCGACGACGGGGAAATAGTGCTGGTGGTGCACCATCGTCGTCGACAGCACCTCATCCGGCAGCGCGAGAAAGTCGCGCGGGAACATCCCCGTCACCACGGCCGGGTGCTCGACGAGATC
Source organism: Acidobacteriota bacterium (assembly GCA_026707615.1). Lineage (GTDB taxonomy): Bacteria > Acidobacteriota > Vicinamibacteria > Vicinamibacterales > UBA8438 > JAGWAJ01. The sequence continues at coordinate 2,565 of JAPOWL010000282.1, forward strand.
GGGCACCTCTCCGAGAAGGGACGCCTGCTGGTCGAGTGACGCCAACCGCCCGCCGACGGCTGCAGCAGCACCCTCGAGCTCGCTCGTGACGCGGTCGCGTCGTTCCGCGCGCTCAATCAGCACATAGGCGCCCGCCAGGCGTTCACGGTAGTCGGCGAACGACGTCACTTCGAGCGGCCGTCCGGGCGCTCCCGCCTCGGCGAAGAAACGGTGCCCGTAGGTGACGTTGCCGGAACGGACCGGCGCCACGCCGGACGCCGCGGCGCCCGGCGTCCTGCCGATGGTGAACGGCACGACCCCGCCCGCGAACAGGAACAGCAGCCAGCGGACGGGCCGGCCGAAGAGGAATTCGCCGCGCCCGTCGTCGAGCATGGCGTCCCAGCGCATGGCCTTCGGGAACGCGAGGTCGCGCAGGGTGGCGGAGAGGACGCCGCCGAGCATCGACGGGGTGGCCCGGCCGGGCTGCCGGCGATGGCAGGCGAGGTACTCGCCCTTCGGTGTCTCGAGGCGGTCGAGGGCCGAGACGTCGACGCCCTGCTTGCGGGCGAACCCGAGCGCGGCCCGCGTGGGCTCCCCCTGTGCGTCGAAGGCGGCGCGCACCGGAGGGCCGGTGACGGTCTCCTGCAGATCGGCCTGCCGGTCCGCCAACTCCGCCACCGTCGCCACCAGCCGCCGGGGTCCGACGAAGGCGCGAACCGGGGTGCGCGCCGCGATCCGCGCTTCCGCCAGGCGAACCGCCAACCGCTCGGCGAGCTGCGCCTCGAGGCCGGGGATCCAGCTCGCCGGCATCTCCTCGCAGCCGACCTCGACCAGCAGCTCGCGATTCGCCATGCTCACGCGCCGCCGGCCTGTGCCGCCGCCGTCCGCTCCGACGCCGGATCGCCGGCCCGCCCGTCCACCGGCGCGCCCGCGCCCGCCGCGTGGTCCCGCTCCCAGGCGACGTGCGCATCGGCGATGGCCACCGCCAGCTTCCGCACGCGGAGGATGTAGGCCGCGCGCTCCGTGACGCCGATGCTGCCGCTCGCATCGAGCAGGTTGAAGGCGTGCGAGCACTTGAGGCAGTGGTCGAGCGCGGGCAGGGTCAAGCCGGAGTCGAGCAGCCGCTCGGCCAGCTCGTAGTAGCGGTCGAAGAGGTCGCGGTGCGACCGGCCGTACTCTCCGGCCGGGAGGTCGACCTCGCCGAAGGCGTACTTCGACTGCTCGACCTCCTCCCGGTGCCGCACTTCGCCGTAGGAAACGCCGGGCGCCCACAGGAGGTCGTAGACGTTGTCCACTCCCTGCAGGTGCATGGCGATGCGCTCGAGCCCGTACGTCAGCTCGACCGAGATCGGCGCGAGGTCGATGCCCCCCGCCTGCTGGAAGTAGGTGAACTGCGTGATCTCGAGCCCGTCGAGCAGCACCTGCCAGCCGATGCCCCACGCGCCGAGGGTCGGCGACTCCCAGTTGTCCTCCTCGAAGCGGACGTCGTGGCGGGTGGGATCGATGCCGCAGGCCTCGAGGCTGTCGAGGTAGATGCGCTGCGCGCCGTCGGGCGACGGCTTCAGGATGACCTGGAACTGGTGGTGCTTGAAGAGCCGGTTCGGATTCTCCCCGAAGCGGCCGTCGGCCGGACGCCGGGACGGCTGCACGTACGCCACGTTCCAGTGGCGGGGGCCGAGCACCCGGAGGAACGTCTCCGGGTGCATCGTCCCCGCCCCCACCTCGACGTCGAGCGGCTGCTGCAGCAGGCAGCCGCGCTCCGACCAGAAGCGCGAGAGCGACAGGATGAGGTCCTGCAGCGTCATGGCCAGAGGGCGAACGTCCTCACTGCTCGTCGGTCGCCCGCTCCTCGGCGCGCGCCCCGGCCAGGATGTTGAACAGCCCGTAGTTCCCTTCGTGGCACGCGTACTCGAAGATTCCGTCGCCGGCCTTCATCGGCAGCGCCGCCGTGAAGGGCCGCGTGAAGTGGGCGGGGTCGTTGACGGTGAACTCGTAGAGCAGGGTGTCGTCCGACGTCCGGCTGAACCGCTCGGTCAGGTGCAGCGTCTTCCCGGAGCCGATGGCGGTCCACACCGACGGGTTGAAGCTGGCCGTCCAGTCGGTGAAGTTGGTCGACTCCACCACCAGGGTGTCCCCGTCCCAGTAGCCGCGCGAGTCGCCCATCCACTGGCGGACGTCGTCCGGCAGGTGGGCGCGCCCGTCGAGGGGCACGATGCGCGCGTCGTGCACCATCTCGTTCAGGATGACGAAGTGGTCGGACGTCTGGAATATCTGGATGTTCTGGTTGTAGCCGACCGGCACGATGGGCGGACCGGAGTTGAACCCCAGGATGCAGCGCTCCGCGAGCCCGCGGTCCTCGTAGCTGTCGGTGCCGATCCCCGCCGCCCGGGCGCGCACGGGCCGCTCGCCGGGCAGGTCCTCGCCGAGCGAGAGGACTGTCAGCTCGACCCCCGGCTGGAGCTCCGGAAGGCGCCCGTCGGGCGGATCGACGATGAGCGACGTCCGCTGGTCCTCCACGACCCGCGCGCCCTGGTCCACCCAGAAGGAGTTGTAGGCGCCGACGTCGCCCCCGACCGGGAGGGTGTCCCTGCCCACCTCGATCGGCGCGTTCGACTGCTGGTCGCGCGCCAGGGCCGCCGACTCCTGCTCCGCCCGCTCCTCGTCGGTCAGGAACGCCTGGTCGGCCAGGTTCGCCGGCCGCTCGAGCGGCGTCAGCGTACGGTAGTCCCACACCCCCTGCAGGTCCGGCTTCCCATCGGGGAGCCGCGGCGGGTCGTAGGGGGCCTGCGCACCGGCCGCTACGGCGAATGCACTCACCGCCAGCGTGACGAACACCGCGACGAAGCCTCGTGCTCTCATTGCTTTCCTCCCTGTTCGCTCCAGCGCTTCCCGGCCCGGGTCGGTATCTCCTGGCGGCCGGCGCCGGTCCCGAGCCTCCGCAAGAGGACCCGCGGGGATCCGCGCGCGGGGATCCCCGCGGGGATCCCCGCGCGCGGATCCCTGCATTGTACAATCGGCGGCCGTGGCGAGCATTCGCGCCGGCGCCGATCTCTTCACGGTCGTCGTTCGCGTCCGGACGCCCTCGGCCGACGATCGGACGCAGGTGCTCGACATCTGCCGTGCGACGCAGCACATCTTCGCCCGCCAGCCCGGCTTCGTCTCGTCCTCCCTGCACCGCAGCCACGACGACGAGGTGATCCTGAGCTACCTGCAGTGGCGAACCGAGGCCGACCACGAGGCCTGCCTGCGCAGCCCCGACTTCGGGACCCCCGACGGGCGCCGGCTGATGCGGATGATCGAGGAAGGCCGCGTGGAGATGGACGTCCGCTCCTGCGCCGTCGACCAAGTAATCGATGCTCCCGACGAGGAGCCGTGAATCCTGTCGACGACGACGCTCACCGCTCGTCAGCGGTGCAGGCCGGGAGCGCTGAGGTGCGCGGTCAGATTGCGGCTGACCTCGTCGACGCGGCCCTTCAGCACGCTGAACTGATGGGCATTCCATAGGCTCGCGGCCGCAGCCACCAGACCCGCGACCGCGCCGATCACCGCCGCCACCGCCGTTAGCACGTCCATCTGCTGATCCTCTCATGCCACCCGCGGTCGTGGGAAGCACGGGGAGCTTCCTCGGACTCCCTCTCACTGCTCTGCCGCGGTGCCGACGAGGCGCTCGGTTTCTACGAAGAGCGTCAGCGCAACGCCGTCCCACCGCCCGTCACGCGCCGGGCTGTCCGGCGCCTCGGCGCCGAGCGGCATCGCGGCGGTGGCGCCGGCGGGGCGGCCGAACGTGCGCGCGACGTGGTCGTGGACCAGCTCGGCCCGCCGGCGGGCGTCGTTCATCCGCGGACCGCCCTCACCGCGCGTGGAATAGCCCTCCACGACGAGTGGGCTGTTGCGCGGGTACTGGAGGAGATCGCCCATCGCTTCGTCGATGCGCCGGCCCGCATCGGCCCTGAGCGTCAGCGATCCCTCCGCACCGTCCCCGCCTTCCTCGAACAGCCGGTCCGCCGCCAGCCAGACGCGGAGCACGGTGTAGCGCTCGTCGGCCTCGAGCGAGCGGTACTCGTCCCGCGTCAGCTCGTCGAGGTTGTAGAAGCCGCGCTCGGCGAAGAAGCCGCGGAACAGCCAGTTCCGCTTCAGCGCCTCGGTGTTGTCGGCCATGTCCGCCATCACCTCGCGCGCGTGGCGCATCGCACTCCGGGCGTCGTCGAGCAGACGATCGGTGACGCTTCCCGGACCGCTGAAGCGGACGACGGCCCGCTCGACCTCCTGGGCGCTCCCCCGCACGGCGCCCATTGCCGCCTCGGTCTCGCGCAGCACGTCCTCGACCGCGTCCTGACCCGAGGCGACCGCGCTCATGACCGTGCGCACGTCGGCCACCAGCCCGCGCGATTCGGCGACCAGCTCGGCGCTGGCCTCGCTCATCATCCGCACCCCGGTCCCGACCTCGGCGAGGAGGCGGTTCGTGGCCGTCACGGTGTCGCCCAGCTCGCCGAACGTCGCCGACAGCTCCGCCCGCATCCGCGTCATCTCGTCGGCGGCGATCCGGAACGTCTGCCGACCCTCGACGATGAGGTCCGACATCTCGACCGCGTCGACCCCGGCCAGCGAACCGCCGTCCGCCACGAGCGGCGCCGACCCGGTGCCCGCCCGGAGCTGGATGTACGCCGAGCCGAGCAACCCGTCGGAGAGGATGGCAGCCTCGGAGTCGGCCCGGACCAGCGCGTGCAGGTCTTCCCGGACGCGCATGCGGACCACGAAGCGCCCCCCCGGCTCGCCGGGGATCGCGATACCGATCACCTCCCCCGCGGGAAGCCCGGAGAGACGGACCGAGGTGCCGATCTCGACGCCGGCCACGTTCCCGAAGTCGGCCTCCACCTCGAACTGCTCGCTGAACAGCAGGCGGCGATCGCCGATCAGGAAGAGCCCGACCGCGAACAGCAGCAGCCCCCCGATCACGAACGCGCCGACGATCGCCAGACGTGGAGACCCCATCTCATCCTCCCTGCTCGCGCGACCTTGCGGTCGCGTTGGGAGTCTGCGCGGGCAGACTCCTTGCTCTCCGCTGCTTTCCCGCGCTATGCCAGCGGCCGGGCTGCGGCGAGCCTCATCCGCCCGCCTCCGACTGCAT
>JAPOWL010000282.1:7681-11093 GCA_026707615.1 Acidobacteriota bacterium
GGCGCACCAGCGCGTGCTCGCTCCGCTCCAGCTCCGCCGCCGAGCCGCGGGCGAGAACCCGGCCCTCGTGAAGGAACAGCATCGCATCGGCGAGGCGCCGCGCGCTCGGCATGTTGTGGGTGACGACGATCAGCGTCGTGCCGCGCTCCTGCCGGGTGCCGGCGAGCAGGTCGTCGATCTCCCCGGACGTCACCGGGTCGAGGCCGGCGCTCGGCTCGTCGACGAGCAGGATGGCCGGGTCGAGGGCCATCGCGCGGGCGAGGCCGGCCCGCTTGCGCATCCCGCCGCTGAGCGAGCCCGGCATCGATTCGGCTGCCCGGGCCAGCCCGACCGCGGCCAGCTTGTCCCGCGCGCGCGTGCGTATCTCGGCGTCGGAGAGCGTCGTGTGCCGGCGCAGCGGGAAGGCCACGTTCTCCGCGACCGTGATCGAGTCGAACAGGGCGGCGTTCTGGAAGAGGAAGCCGATCCGCTGCCGCACCGCGGCCAGCCCGGCCGGACGAAGGGCCGTGATCTCGTCCTCGCCGACGAAGACGCGGCCGGCGTCCGGTTGCAGCAGGCCGACGATGTGCCGCAGCATCACGCTCTTGCCGGTGCCGCTCCGGCCGAGCACGACCGTCGCGCGCCCGCGCGGTATGTGGAGCGTGACGTCGTCCAGGACGCGGAGCGCGCCGAACGCCTTCGACACCCGCTCGAGCCGGATGGCAGCCCGCGGCTCGCTCACTCCGCGGTCTCCGGGAACACGAAGAAGATCAGCCGCACGAGCACCACGTTGGCCGCGATCATCAGCACCGACGCGGTCACGACGCTGCGGGTCGCGGCCTGGCCGACCCCCTGCGTCCCGCCCGTCGCGTGGACGCCGAGATACGAGGCGGTGACCGCGATGATGAATCCGAAGACCATCGTCTTGAGCGTCCCCGGCAGGTAGTCGGTGAACTGGACGAGCGAGAACGCGGCCCGGAAGTAGGAATCGAAGCCCATGCCGGACACGGCCGACTCCGCCGTCCACCCCCCCACGATACCGGTGAAGTTCATCACGACGGTCAGGATGGGCATGGCGAGCATGCAGGCGGCGACCCGGGTGACGACCAGGAACTTGAACGAGTCGACCGCCACCGCCTCGAGCGCATCGATCTGCTCGGTCACCTTCATCGCCCCGAGCTCGGCGCCGATCCCGGCCCCGACCCGGCCCGAGACGAGCAGGCCGACGACGAGCGGCCCGGTCTCGCGCACCAGGGCCAGGGCCAGCGCGGCGGGAATGAGCGCCTCCGCCCCGAAGCGCTCGAGCGACGCCCGCGTGTGCATCGACATCACGATGCCGACCGCGTAGCCGGCCGCGGCGATCAGCGGCAGCGAGCGCCACCCGACCTCGTACACCTGCCGCGCGGTCTCCCGGGCCTCGAACGGAGGCCGGAACATCTCCCGCAGCGCGCGGCCGGCGAAGACCACGACGCGCCCGCCTTGCGCCAGCCACGGCACGATCACGGTGCGCACGAAGCCGCGCATCGACATTCTCCCGTCCTCTTCCGCGCTCGCGCCGCGCACTCGCTCCGCCAGGTGCCGCGGCGCAGGCTCCCCTGCAGGCGCCTCAGAAGACCCAGTAGGCCACCCCGACGCTCAGGACGGCCGCGTCCACGCGCAGCCGCTCGGTGGCGATCTCGGTGTCGCTGGCGAACGTGACGGCGGGGCGCGTGAAGAGGTAGCCGTAGAAGGCCTGGATTCCGATCCGCGGGGAGACGTCCCACCAGGCGCCGACGCCGGGGCGCCACACGAGGCTGTTGCGCACCGCGATGGCTCGCCCGGCACCTACCCGCTCGGTGTCGACGCCCAGGCCGTTGAACGAGTACCCCGCCACGATCGACGCGCCAGCCGCGAACCGTCCGCGCGCGATGCCGTACTCCGCGCCGGCCATCACCGGTCGGAGCTGCAGAGCGGCGAGCCCCGGGCGGCCGGCCGGCCCCGCCTCGACCTCCGCGTTCATCCAGTTGAAGGCGATGGTGGGCCCCAGGCCGTTCCGGGGGCGCAGCCGCAGCAGCGGCCCCCCGGAGAGCGCCGCCCCCAGGCCGGTTTCGGACGGCCGGGTGAGCCGCGCCGCGGCCCCCAGGCCGATGATCCGCGCCGGCCCGCCGTCCGGGCGAGGGGCCAGCGCAGGCCGCCGCGCCCGCTCCCCCGTCTGACCGGCGCCCGTCCGCTCCGGCGGCAGGGCCGGGCGCGAGGAGGCCTTGCCGATCCCGAGCTCCGACTCGACGTGCGCGACGCCGTCCACTTCGCGCACGACGGCCAGGGCCAGATCCACCTCTTCCGGGAGCCGCACCGTCCCCCGCAGCGTCACGATCCCGTCCCGCACCCGGACGTCGATCGAGAGGGGACCGAGCACGGCATCGTTGACCAGCGCCGTGCGGACCCGCACGGCCGTACGCGCGTCGGCGACTGCCGGGGAGGTCGCCGGCGCCGCGCGGGCGCCGCACCCTGCCGCGACTCCGAGCAGCACCAGGACGAGCAGCCAACCGCGCCGCGCGCGTCGGGCACGGCGGTTACGCATGGCCGAGGCGGGCGGGCGGTTCAATGCCGACAAGAGACCGGATCATACGCCGCCCCGCGACGAAATCGGCCGGCGCGGTCAGCGGCGGGCCGGACCGGTCGATTCCTCGCAATCTCCGTAGGCCGCGGCGAGCTCCCGCACCACGCGCGCCGACTTCAACTCCTTGTCGAGGTGCGCCGCGAGCAGCCGCCGGTGGACGGCGGCCAGCTCGCGTCCCGCGCGCGCCGGCAGCGGCAGATCGGCCAGGCTCCGCGGCGCCGCGGTCCGCGCCCCGACGAGAAAGGCCATGGCCTCGGGGGAGAGCGGAGTCCCCTCCGCCGGCGCGGCGCACTGCGCGCACAGCAGTCCCTCGAGCCGCGGCGCGAGGCGGACCGTGCCCCCGGCGAGCGTCCCGCCGCAGCGCCGGCACGCGGCCAGCGCGGGGTAGACGCCCTGCAGGCGCAGCAGCCAGTACTCGAAGTAGCGGGCCAGACGCTCCGCCGGCGCGCCCGCCGCGAGGGCCTCCGCCACGGACGCCCCGAGGCGGAACAGGCGGTCGTTCGGATCCGCCTCCGGCGCCCACTCGTCGATCAGCTCCGCGAAGTAGCTCACGTACAGCAGTGCCTCGGCCCGGCCGCTCGTCAACGGCGACGCGAGCGGCTCGACCTGGCGCAGGCGGACGAGTTCCCGCCGCTCGTGCTCGAAATACGTGGCGCGAACGCGGGTGAGCGGCTCGAGCGCCCCGCCGAAACGGGACCGCGGGCGGCGGGCGCCCCTCGCGACTCCGCGACGCTTGCCCCGATCGGCGGTCAGGAACACCACGATCCGGTCCGCCTCGCCGAGCTTGTAGGTGCGCAGCACCAGCGCGTCCGCGGTGTGCAGCGGCATTCGGTC
>JAPOWL010000001.1 GCA_026707615.1 Acidobacteriota bacterium
GCGGGGTCTACTCGCCGCCGATGCTGTCGGTCGACGGGGGCCTCCAGGGGACGATCCAGCGCCCCGCGCTCGCGGGCGGTGCGAACTGGGGAGGCTCCGCGGTCGACCCGGAGACCGGCATCCTCTACGTCCCGTCCGTCAACGCCTACTCGATCCTGAAGTACTACACGCCGGACGACGAGGGCGCGAACCTCGCCTACACGCAGGGCGGCTTCAACACACCGTCGCTCATGCCGCAGGGGCTGCCGCTGTTCAAGCCCCCCTACTCGCGGATGACGGCCATCGACCTCAACACCGGCGATCACGCCTGGATGCAGCCCAACGGCGACGGCAACCGCATCCGCAACCACCCCCGTCTGCGGGACCTCGACCTCCCGCCGCTCGGCGGCGACGGCCGCGGCGGCCCCGTCCTGACGAAGACGCTGCTCGTCAGCGCCCTGACCGCCGGCGGCACGGGGAATGACGACGGCCCGCGCCTCGTGGCGCGCGACAAGGCGACCGGCGAGATCGTCGGCTCCGTCGACCTGCCGGGCGGCGCCATCGGAACCCCGATGACCTACCTGCACGAGGGCCGGCAGTACATCGCCCTCACCGTCGGCGGCGAGGTCCCGGAACTCGTGGCGTTCGCCCTGCCGGATGCGGAGTAGACGGGGCGAATACGCGAATCAGGGCGCGCGGCCTGACCGGAAGCACGGCCCGGCGACGACGGTCGACGCCAACGCGTCAGACGACGCGCAACTCGATCCGCTTCCCGACGGCCGCGAGCGCGTGTTCGATCTCGTCGATGCGGGAAATGTGAAGGACGTCGAGCGCCCGGTCGACCCGCGGGCGCTCCCAGTTGAGGCGCCGGCCCAGTTCGGCCCTGTTGACTCCCTGCTCGACCATCGCGTTGTAGAGCTCGACCTTGGCGCCTGCCAGCGGTGGAAGGGGAACCGTGGGACCCCGCCTCCGCGAGGGCCGGGGAACCGGCTGCCCATCTCGCATGCAGGCGCCGACGATGGTCGTCAGCGCATCGACCGCGCGAGCGAGGGCCTCATCCCGATCCTCGCCCCAAGTGTGCGCTTCGGGAAGATCCGGGAAGTCCACGAGCACGTGGTCCCCCTCCGCCGTCAGCTTCACGGGATAGCTCAACACCATTGCACTATGCTGGAGCGCGTTGGGAACCGTACCTGCGCAGGGGTCAGGACGTCAACGCCACCGACTTGAGAGGTCGAACACTCGAGGATGAACCCGATCATTGTCGGCGCCGGTCGGAGTCCGGCGATCGACCCTGACCGACGCATACGTAGCGCAGCGTTCGCCGCCATCGAACAACTCTCGCGGCAGCACGGCGGACAGATTCCCTGGGACGCCATCAGCCTCGGCTTCCGGACGGGCGGCGAAACCGTGCGGTTCGCCAACAAGGCGAAGGGAATCTTCAAGCCGCGCCAGATGAGCGCTGCCCTCAGCATCAAGACGACGGTGCCGCGATCCGGCCGGTCGCCGTGGTATCGCGATCAGGACTTCAGCGCGGCAAGCCTGGACGGCCCGACCGGTCTGGTTCGCTATGACCTCTCGCGCGGCGGACACGAGGATGCATCCAACCGCGCGCTCCTTGCCGCGATGCAACGGGGGGCGCCGCTCATCTACTTCATAGGAATCGCGCCGGCCGTGTACCAGCCGATATTCCCCGTCTGGGTCGAAGACTACCGACAGGAGGAAGGACACGTTCTGCTGGCAACGGCCGACTTCGCGGCCGCCGGCACGGTGAGCCCGGGCGCCGCCCGAGAGCGCATCGAAGTCTCGTACTCCTTGACCGAGGCGCGGGTCAGGAACCACCAGGCGTGGTTCAGCGCGCGCACGAAAGCGGCGTACGGCTGGCGATGTGCGTTCAGCGGGCTGCCCGTACGCGAGCTGCTGATCGGCGCCCATATCGTGCCCGATGCAGAGGGAGGCTTGCCCTCGGTTCAGAACGGCATATGCATGTCCGCACTCCACCATGTCGCGTTCGATTCACACCTGATCGGCGTCGATCCCGATTATCGCGTCCACGTGGCGTCGCCTCTGCAGAAGCAACGCGACGGCGAGCTGCTGGCGAACATCAAGGGAATCGACGGAGCGAGGCTCACGCTTCCGCAGGCTCCGGAAGACTGGCCGGATCGTCAGTTCCTTGACCGCCGATTCAAGCAGTTTCGGGAGAGACTCGGATAGCTGTCAGCGGAGCACGTCGAATACCATGCGCGCATTGACCACGTGCGCGCCGCCCTCCGCCGCCGGTGCCGCGATCGCCCCCGGCGCGAAGACCGCCGGGACGACCTCCAGGCCGGCGACGCCCGGGACCGGCGGTGGGCCCGGGCGGAACCGCAGCGCCGACGCCGGCAGCGGCCGCGGCGTCGACTTCGCCTCGCCGACGAGCAGGCGCCGTCCGTCCACCGACCGCGCCACCACGTCGAGCTCCGGCTCGTTTCGCCGCCAGTAGCGTTGAGCCGGCTCCCAGGGGCCGAGACGCGCGAGGGAGCAATCGGCGCGGTGCAGGAACGGGACCGCCATGCGGCACAGCTCCTCCCAGGCCTGGGCTTCGAGGCTGGCCCGGTGACGCCACCAGTACTCCAGCCGCGTCTCGCGCGGCGCCTGCGCGAGGGCGGTGCGCACGGGCGCGACGACTCGGAACCACATCCGCAGGAACGGGTCGTCGATGCGGTAGAGACTGCGCTTGCCGGAGCGGGGTTCGCTGCCGAACGGCGTCTCCCGGCGCACCAGGCCCATCTCGGTGAGCGCCGCCAAAGGACGTGACAGGCTGGAGGCAGGAGAACCGAGCCGACCCGCCATCTCGCTGACCCGGTGGGCGCCGGCGCCGATGACGTCCAGCAAAGGGCGTAGCGAGGTCGCCGGCGGGATCTCTTCCAGCAGCAGTCGGTCCGGCTCGGGGTGCAGGGGGCCGGCCGGGTCGAGCACCAGCGTGTCGACCGCTCCCTCGATGTCGAGACCGAACGGCTCGGCGAGCTCCCAGTAGCGCGGCATCCCGCCCCACAAGGCATGGAACGCAGGAAGTTGCCGGGCATCGGCCCTGGGGAACGGATCCGCAAGGTAACCGGGCTTGAGCGGACGCAGCGCGAAAGCTTCCCGCGCGCGGCCGTAGAGGGGAGCGTCGGCGGCGAGAGCCGCGCCGTGCACCATCCGCTGACTCGACCCGCTCACGACCAGAGTGGGCCGCCCGGGCGTGGTGTCGACCCACGCCTGCAGCACGCCAGTCAACGTCGCATCGGACGCGACGAGGTACGGCAGCTCGTCCAGCACGAACGGCCCGGGCCAGCCGGTGCCGGCCGCCTCGCGGGCCAGGCGCAGCAGGAACGAGCGCCAGTCGGGGTACTCGACGTCGGCAAAACCCGGAAACCGGCGATCGACGGCAGCCGCCAGGTATCGCCGCTGGACGGCGGGAGCCGACGGCTCGGCCGCCGCGTACAGGCCCTCATGGCGCCGCGACCACTCGATTAGCAGGCGGGTCTTGCCCACCCGGCGCCGGCCCCAGATGACGGCCAGGGCCCCGGGCTCGACGAGCACGCCGTCCAGACGGCGCATCTCGTCGGCCCGGTCGATGAAGCGCATGAACTATTATTCCATACAGCATTATGCTCACGTGCGTCATTTCTCGGAACCGGCGTGCTGGCCGAGTTCGAGAGGGTCGCCGGTGCCTCGGCGTGCGCGGCGGCGTGGTACGCTCGTCGCCCAACGGAGGCAGCACATGGCCGCGATGAAGCTCGAACTCGTGCCCGTGCCGGTGTCCGACATCGACCGGGCGAAGGCGTTCTACACGGAGAAGGTCGGGTTCCACCTCGACCACGACGTCCGGCCGGCGCCGCCCGTCCGCGTGGTGCAGCTCACGCCTCCGGGATCGGCCTGCTCCATCGTGCTGGGCCAGGGCCTGCCGGGGATCGTCATGCCGTCCGGCTGCCTGCGCGGCCTGCACCTGGTGGTCGACGACATCCGCGCGACGCGTAATGAGTTGATCGGGCGCGGCGTCGAGGTGGAGGACGTCGTCGACATGGGCGGCATCCTCTTCGCCGAGTTCCGCGACCCCGACGGCAACACGTGGACCCTGCAGCAGATCCCGCCCCGCGGGTAGAGACGGCGGCGTAAGGGTTCAAGCCAGACCGAGGAAGACCAGAATCGCTCGGTTGAGCTTCACGATCTCCGCACCCTCCAGACGGCCGATCCGCTCCCCGAGTCGCTTCTTGCTGACCGTCGTGATCTTGTCCACCATCACGCGGGACGCGGTGTGCAGGCCATTGGTTGCGCTTGGGGCGATCGGAAGCCGGAACAAGGGCGCTTCCGTCCCGTCCGTCGTGAACACGCAGACGGTAACGGATGCGGTGGCATCGAACCGGTCGTCCTGAACGATGACGGCGGGTCGTGGTTTGCCGGCGTAGCCGGCGCCCGACACTGTCCAGATTTCGCCGCGCGTCATTCCGCCCCGCGGTCCGAGATCGCGTCGATGAACGCTTGGTCGCCGCGTTCTCGCGCGCTGTGGGCCACGGCGCGGGATTGGTGATGAGCCTCGGCGCGGAAGTCCGCCGTTCTGGTATCGGGCACCCAGATCTGGATCGGCCTGAACCCGCGGGCGCGCATTCGTTCGCGATAGGCTCTGGCCTTGTCGATCGAGCGAGCGTCCCCCTGCGTTTCTTGTGGCGCGGTAGCTGCTCCTGGTTACATGTAACCTAGCCGAAGGCTGCGGCAAGCGCAAGGCAGGCACCCTGCGCGATGCCTCAGGGCGCGTCTTCGACTGGCTCGATGCGCAGGACCGCCCCCGCGACCTCGTCGGTGGTGAGATACAGCAGCCCGTCCGGCCCCTGGCGCACGTCGCGGAGGCGCTGCTCGAGCTCGACCAGCAGCGTGCGGTTGCCGCGGCGCTGCGTGCCTCCGGTCTGGCCGAGGACGATGCGGTGGAGCTGGCGGGAGCCCAGGTTGCCGCTGCCCATGGCGGCGATGAAGATGTTGCCCTTCCAGCCCGGGAAGGCGTCGCCGGTGTAGAAGGTCAGGCCGGCGAGGGCGGGCGACGGGTTCCAGAACATGAAGGGCTCCTCCATGCCGGGCGCCCACGGGTGCTCCGACGTGGTGCCCGAGAGGCCGCCGATCTTGTTGCCGGTGTAGTCGGTGCCGTAGGAGACGACCGGCCAGCCGTAGTTGCGGCCGGCCTCGATGACGTTCAGCTCGTCGCCCCCCATCGGCCCGTTCTCCGTCTCCCAGATCGCCCCGGTGTCGGGGTGCACGTAGAGGCCGAGGGCGTTGCGGATGCCGAAGGCGTAGATCTCGGGGCGGTAGCCCTCCTGGTCGACGAAGGGGTTGTCGAACGGCACGGAGCCGTCGTCGTTCTGGCGCTGCACCTTGCCCGCGTGGTTGGCGGGGTTCTGGGCGTCGTCGGCGTTCCCGATCCGGTGCCGCGTGGGCATGCCGACCGTCAGGACGATCCGGCCGTCGCGCCCGAAGGCGATGCGCGATCCGGAGGTGCCCTGCGCCCAGGCGTCGGCGACGAAGATGTCCTCGACGTCGGCGAGCGCGCTGCCCCCGTCGAACCGTGCGCGGGCCAGCGTGACCGTCGCCGCGTCGCGCATGCCCTGGAAGTCCTCGAAGGGGCTTCCCGGCATCGGCTTGGAGTAGGTGAAGTAGATCAGCCGGTTCTCGGCGAACTGCGGATGCAGCGCAATGTCCATCAACCCGGCGTTGATGGCCCCGGTGTTGACCTCGGGCACGCCGGCGATCGCCTCCGGGTCCAGCACGCCGTCGCGGATGATGCGCAGGCGGCCCCCGCGCTCCGTGACCAGGATGTCCCCATTCGGCAGGATGGCGAGCGCCCAGGGGCGGTTGAACCCCGCAATCGGGACGACGCGGAAGCGCTGGCCGTCCGACTCGAGGATCCGCGGCCGGTCCGGAAGCCCCCGCAGCGGCGGCGACGCGAACGGGTCAGCCGCCTGCGCCTGGACGCCCGCCGCTCGGGGCCCCGCCTCCTCCGTCGCCTGCACCGCCTCAGGCGCCCCGACCAGCGCAGCCCCGACGAGCGTCAACGTAAGAGCAAGGGTCGCGTCGCGGCGCTCCATCAAGCACTCCTCCATCACCGACGGGGGTCAACGCGCAAGCCCGTACGGGAAGTCGATCCGCGCGGGTGGATTCCCTGCCAGGGATCGTCCCGGGCTCGCAACACGGGCCGGTGGCCGCACACTCGGGGGGCGCTGCGGGGAGCCGCGCGCAATCTCTCGCCGCACGCTCCTGGCCCGCCACTCGTCGCCTGACGGCTCCGCGTGGTTCCCCAACCACCCTCCAGAAGCCCGCGCCGTTCCACGGCGCAGAAGCTCCTAGTTGTCGTTCGCGGCGGCCGGCACGTCGCGAAGCCGCTCCTGCACCGTCCCCGGAATGCCCAGTCGGGTGTTGGCGCCCAGCTCCGCGATCAGCGCCGCGGTCTCCGGCCAGCTCTGGAACTGGAACGACTGCTTGGCGCCCTCGGCCATGCGGTAGGCGGTGCGGCCCCGGAAGTCGCGCGCGTCGATGTCCGCGCCCTGCTCCACGAGGTAGGTGATCACCTCGTTCAGCCCGCGGAACGCGGCGCCGTGGAGCGCCGTGAAGTCCGCCTCGTTGACGGCGTTGATGTCGGCGCCGGCGTCGAGCAGGATGCGGACCGCCGTTTCTGCCCCGAGCGACCGCACCCCGCGCGGCTCGCGCGGCGTGTAGGTGGAGCGGCCGAGCCCCGCCGCCACCATGAGCGGCGTCGTGCCGTCGACGGTCGTCCGGTGCAGATCGGCCCCCGCGGCCAGCAGCGCCTGCAGGATCGCGGCGCTGGCCTCGCTCTCCGCCACCGCCATCGCTCCGCCGGCGTCCCCCCGGCCGGCCCGGATGTCCCGGACCCGCGAGTTCGCCCAGTAGGCGGCGACCCAGAGGGGCGTCGCGCCTCGAAGGTCGCCGGTGCCGCAGGCGAACGGCTCGAAGGCGCCCTTCCGCGGATAGCCGATGTAGCTCATGAACATGCCGGACGTGGTCGTGCCGGCGTTCGGGTCCGCGCCGCGCGCGAGCAGCGCCTCGACCAGCGCGAGGGCGCGCGTCGGCTCGATGGCCCGCCGCCCGATCGTGCGGTAGCGGTCGCTGCCGCCGTGCCGCCGGTTCCAGTCCCCCAGCCAGGTGTCGACGCGGCCGACGGTCGCATGCAGGGCCCGGATGCCGCCCATCGACGCATTCGGGTCGGCGCCCTCCTCGATGAGGAAATGGGCGAAGGCGTCGTGGCCCAGGATGATCGCGTAGGGCAGGGCGTGCGTCCCGTCCGCGCCGGTGTGATCGACGTCGACCCCCGCCGCCAGCAGGGTGCGCGCCATCGGGATGTCGCCGTTCCGCGCCGCGAAGAGGAGCGGTGTGAAACCCTTGACCGTCGAGGCCCGCGCGTCGGCGCCGGCGTCGATGAGCGCCCGCACGACGTCGGCGTGCCTCTCGGCAACGGCCCACATCAGCGCGGTGCTCCCGGTCTCCGACGTGGCGTCGTTGACGCGCGCGCCGCCCGCGAGCAGGCGGCGCACCACCCCCACGTTGCCGGTGCGCGCAGCCGTCATCACCGGCGTCAGCCCGCTCGTCTGGCTGGCGTTGGCGTCGGCGCCCGCCGCGAGGAGCGCGTCGGTCATCGCCGGGCTGGCGTTCTCGGCCGCCCGGTGCAGCGGAGTCACGCCGTGATCGTCGGCCGCGTTCACGTCGGCTCCGGCCCGAAGCAGCAGGCCGACGGTCTCGAGATCGTCCCAATGCGCCGCCCACAGGAGCGCCGTCGCCCCGTCCGCGCGACGCGCGTGGACGTCCGCTCCCTCGTCGAGCAGCGCCCGTACCGCCTTCGCGTCCTGCGCCGCGGCGGCGCCGACCAGCCGCAGATCCTGGGCGCCTGCCGTCGAGGCGCCCACCGTCAGTGCGAGCGGAAGCACCCACCACCGGACGACGAGACGTGTGATCCTTCTACGCATCGCCCTCTCCTCTGGCTTGCGGCGTCCTGCGTCGAACCACGGGTGGCGGCACGGAAGTCACCAACCCGCCCGACGCCTCTCGCCGCGGCGTCGTGCGTCGAACCGCACCCGGCGCTCCCGCCGTCGTCACCGGGTCACGGTGACCGTGAGATTCTCGGTGGTACGCAAGGCTCCGTCGCCGGCAATGGCGCGAAGCACGTACGTCCCCGGCTCGTCGAACGTCGCCTCCACGTCCCAGCGGCCGTCAGGGGGCACCGGCGGCAGGATGTAGGGCGGCGACCACGGGGAGTTGGAGTACACGCGCGTGTCCTGCCACATCTTGAGTTGCGTCGGGCCGAAGGTGACCTGCGACGCGTCGCCCCGGTAGACGATCCAGGCGAAGCGCACCCCCGGGGGGTTGCCGGGGACGATCTGCCGGGGCGGCGTGTAGGCCGGGTGCGGCTTCCCCGGCTCCGGCCGCGGGGGCGTGTAGTTGCCCGCCGGCTCCCCGTCGTCGCTCACGAAGGCGACGAGCCGCAGGGGCTGCCCCACGCGGATGCGCCGCGGCTGATCGACGGCCAGGCTGAGGGACGGGAACTCGTTCGTGCGCCACTCGTCCCGGATGCGCCCGAAGTTCGAGCCCATTTCGGTGGCGATGGTCTGCCGGTCGAGCAGGTAGTCCGTGCGCAGGCTGCCGTACGCGCGCTCCGTCACGCCGTTGGTGGTCAGGGTCCAGACGAGCTCCCGGTCGCCGAAGTCGGCCGGGACGTCGACGGTGAACAGGAACATGTTGCGCCGCGGATAGAAGTGCGTCGGCTGGCCGCGGTCCGGTCCGCCCGGCTCGATGTTGTTCTCCGGTCCGATCGGGACGTCGAGCTCCTGCACCCAGTTCGAGTTCATGTAGCCGAAGAACATCGTGTAGGTGCCGTCCTCGTTCTGCCACCACCCCTCGTAGGCGGGCGACACGCTCTGCCCCCGCGAGTAGGTGAACCGCGTCTGCGCCCCGGCGGAGGCCGCGACAGCCGTCACGACCCACAGCGCCAGCGCCGTCCGAACTCCCCGAGCCCGAAGCGCCGTCATCACCGACCGCTGCGCCATCGCCGTCGCTCCACTCCCTGGCCTGGGTTCCGCCAACTCCGGCCCTACTGGCCGCCCTCGTTCGCCGCCGCCGGCGCCGCGTCCGCCGTCTGCGACGGGAACTCCACCAGGCACAGCGGACAGCCGATGACGTGGTCGTTCGGCGTCAGCCCCAGCCGCTCGCGGCGCTCGGCCATCTCCTGCTCGAACTGCTCGTCGGTCAGCTCGAGCGCCTCGCCGAGGTCGATGAACATGTTGGCCACGGAACGGCGGCCGCCGCCCGACCAGTTGCGCGGGTCGGCGACGTTGCGGTTGGCGTCCGTCGTGTCGAGCCAGCCGATGATGTGGAGGATCGTCCCCTTCGGCAGCAGCGGGGCGTGGTCGTCGTCGAAGATGTACTGCTTCACCCAGTTGTGGTCGTAGCCGACGCAGGCGATCGTCTCGATGTTGTGGCCCCAGATCGACTCCAGGCACATGCGCATGCCGGGGGCGTGCTGGTGCGGCTCGAACGAGACGAGCCGGGTGTGCGTGTCGAGCACGCGGTAGGCGTGCAGCTCCTGGTTGGCCTGGTTCGGCTTGATGTCGATGTCGACGCCGTTCCCGAGCAGCGTGCGCGCGTGCGATATCTCCGGCTTGTAGCCCTTCGGGTGCAGCTTGAACCCGAACTTGAGGTGGGCGCGCGTCTCGCGGCCGTTCGAGTGCAGGTGGGCGGTCTCGAGGTCGAGCGACGACCCGGCGCGCAGCAGCCGACCGGCGTTGTCCGGGAAGATGTCCGCGTTGCGGCCGACCTCGTGGACCGGGAAGCGCGTCGACGACGACAGGTCGGAGCCGTCGGGCGCCACGGCCCCGTAGGTCATGTGGTGGAACACGTAGCGCCCGCCCACGGTGTCGCCCGTGCCGTCCGGCGGAATGTCGTTGAACTCCTTGACCTCGACCGCGGCCACGTAGCGGTCCTCCGCGAGGCCGATCGGGATCGTGCCGAGCGAGGTCCACTTGTCCGGCGCGGCGGCCGGCACGACGACCGAGGGCGACTCGACGATCAGGTCCGGCTCGCCGATCTCCCACTCGTTCTCGGCCCGGAACTCGAGGGGCGGCGGCAGGTCGGCGGGGTCGCCGAGCGGCGCGCCGGCGTCGGCCCAGGCGGCGATCTGCCCGATCTCCTCCTCGCTCAGGGAGATGTCGTTCTTGTACTCCTGGATGCCGAGATCGCGCTCGATGAACCACGGGGGCATGGCGCCCCGCTTGTTCCGGAGGCCCGTGCGCATCTTCATGGCGCGCGCCCAGGGACGCGCATCCTCGTAGGTGAGGAGCGACATCGGGGCCACGGACGCCGGCCGGTGGCAGTTCTGGCAGCTCCGCTGGAGGATCGGCGCGATGTCCTTCGCGAACGTCACCTCGGCCGCGTGCGTCGCGGCGTCCGCGGCGGCAGCCGACTGGGCGCCGGCGGCGGCCGGCATCACGAAACCAACGAGAGCGGCGGCAACCGCCACCCGACCGAGATGCTTCGCGTTCATCGATGTGCCCTTTCCTGAAACGTCCGCGCGACGCCTACAGTACTCCCCGCACCTTGCCGCCTGCAACCCGGCGTCAGACCCCCGTCAGGTGCTTCAGCTCGCCCGTGCTGTCGCCAATGCGCTCGACCGGCACGCCGGCGAGCCCCAGCATCGTCATGTACAGGTTCGTCAGCGGCGTCCCCTCCGCGTAGCGCAGGTGCCGGCCGCTCCGGAGCCGCCCCGCGCCGCCGCCCGCGAGCAGGATCGGGAGGTTCTGGATGTTGTGCAGGTTGCTGTTGCTCATCCCGCTTCCGTAGAGCAGCATCACCTGGTCCAGGAGCGTCGCCTCGCCGTCCGGCGTCGCCTCCAGCCGCTCGAGGTAGTACGAGAGCAGCTCGGTGTGATAGGTGCCCACGCGCGTCAGCTTCGCCAGGCTCTCCGGGTTGTTCTCGTGGTGCGACAGCGCGTGGTGCGGGTCGGGCACCCCGATCTGCGGATAGGTCTGGGCGGTGAGCTCCGGCGTCATGAGGAAC
>JAPOWL010000255.1 GCA_026707615.1 Acidobacteriota bacterium
CGGCGAGCTCGTGCTCGACCCCGAAGACGAGATAACGGCGGGCACCCTGGTGTCGCGCGGCGGCGAGGTCGTGCATCCGCGCGTCCGGGAGCTGCTCGGGGCGGCCGGCGCCTGACGCGCCGGCGGTCGGCAGGCGGAAGCAGGCCGCTGTCGCCCGCGCGGGGAGTCATCGAGACCATGGACGCTTTCATTCCGCTGCTCACGATCTTCATGCTGGCCGTCTTCGTCGGCTTCGAGATCATCACGAAGGTTCCGCCGCTGCTCCACACGCCGCTGATGTCGGGCAGCAACGCCATCTCGGGCATCACCATCATCGGCGCGTTGCTCTCGGTCGCGTCGCCGAACCGGACCACGATGATCCTCGGCTTCCTGGCGCTCGTGATCGCGACCGTCAACGTCGTGGGCGGCTTTCTGGTCACGAATCGCATGCTCTCCATGTTCCGCAAGAAGGACTAGGAGTCGGCGCCGCGGACCCGCGCCATTCGAGAGGCGCGCGGCGGCGCAGACTCTCAACGCGCCCGTGAGGGCGCGCCAGGGGCCGCTCGTGGACAGCGTCTTCATCAACCTCATCTACCTCGCGGCCTCGGTGCTCTTCATCCTCGGCATCCGCGGCCTGACGCATCCGCGTACCGCGGTGCGCGGCAACCTGATGGGGGCCACGGGGATGCTCCTCGCGGTCGTGGCAACCCTCGTCGACCGGCAGATCTTCGGGGCCGGACCGCAGGCGTACGCCGTGATCCTGGGCGGTGTCGTGCTCGGGGCCGGCATCGGCGCCACGCTCGCGCTCCGCATCGCGATGACGGCAATGCCGGAGATGGTGGCGCTGCTGAACGCCTTCGGCGGCGGCGCCTCCGCGCTGGTGGCCGGCGCGGTGCTGGTCAGCGCCGCCGATCCGTCGGCCCAGATGACGGTGGCCACCGTCGCGTCGGGGCTGATCGGCTCGGTCACCTTCTGGGGCAGCCTCGTGGCCTTCGACAAGCTGCGCGGCCTGCTGCTGCCCGATGCGCCGGTCGTCTTCCCCGGGCAGCAGGTCCTGAACGGCGCCATCGGGCTGGTCGCGCTGGGGCTCGGCGCGATGGTCGTCGCCGAGCCGGGCACCATCGTCTTCTACGCGGGCCTGGTGGCGGTCGCCTCCGTGCTCGGCGTGCTGCTGACGATCTCGATCGGCGGGGCCGACATGCCGGTCGCCATCGCCCTGCTCAACTCCTACTCCGGGCTCGCCGCGGCATCGACCGGCTTCGTCCTGAGCAACAACATCCTGATCATCACCGGCTCGCTGGTCGGGGCCTCCGGCATCATCCTGACCCGCATCATGTGCAAGGCGATGAACCGCTCCCTGATCAACGTGCTGGTCGGGGCCATCGCCGAAGGGGGCGGCTCGAAGTCGGACGCCGACGCCGTCTACGCCGGACGCGTCAAGAGCACCTCGGCCGAGGAGGTCGCCATGCTCTTCGACGGCGCGCGCCGCGCCGTGATCGTGCCCGGCTACGGCCTCGCGGTCTCGCAGGCGCAGCACCAGGTGCGGGACCTGGCGAACCTGCTCGAGTCGCGCGGGGTCGAGGTGGAGTACGCCATCCACCCCGTCGCCGGCCGGATGCCCGGACACATGAACGTCCTGCTGGCCGAGGCCGACGTCGACTACGACAAGCTCAAGGAAATGGACGCCGTGAACCCGTCGTTCGAGCAGACCGACGTCAGCCTCGTCATCGGCGCCAACGACATCGTCAACCCCGACGCCCGCACCGACCCGTCGAGCCCCATCGCCGGCATGCCGATCCTGAACGTCGACCAGTCCCGGACCGTCGTCGTCATCAAGCGCAGCCTCTCGCCCGGCTTCGCGGGCATCCCGAACCCCCTGTTCGCCGCCGACAACACGCTGATGCTCTTCGGCGACGGCAAGCAGGCGGTGCTCGACCTCGTTGCGGCCGTCAAGGAGGCCGGGTGACGGATTGTGGGTGAACCATGCGAACCGATCACCTCTTCGCGCTGCCGTCCGTATGGTCGGGGGCCGCTCGCGTGCTGGATCTCTTCGGCGTGTTCGACTCCTACAACGAGAGCGCCAGCGACGCGCTGGCCGATGCCCGAGCGGTCCACAGCGACTGGCACATGGTTGGCCAGGAACTCGCCGACGCCATGACGAGGGTGGAACGTGAGCCGACGACGGCCGAGCCGCCAACCGCAGGCGCTGTCCCCAGAGACGCCCGACCCTGAGACCGGACCGCCGGCAACGCGCTCGTCGGAAGCCGCCGAGCCGGTTTCGGACCGGGTTTCGAACCCCCGGTCGCCCCCGGGGCCCCTGCCGCCTCCCGCACTGCTCGCCAAGTACAACGAGGCCTTCCCCGGCTGCGCGGAGCGAATCGTGGCGATGACCGAGCGGCAGCTCACCCATCGGCACGCGCTCGAGTCCCGCGTCGTCGAGGGGAAGCTGGCGGCGGAGCGTACGGGACAGCGACTCGGCTTCCTCCTGGTCCTGGCCGCGCTGGCCGTCGGCGGCGGACTGATCGCGTTCGACAAGGAGACCGGTGGGCTGACCGCAATCGTCGGGGCCCTCGCGAGCGTCGTGGCCATCTTCGTCTACGGACGGCGGAAGGAAGCCGAGGAGCGGCGGCAGAAGCGATCCGAGCTGGCGTCCCCGCAACTCCGACTCCCATACGACGACACCACGCCGGAGCCGGGCGGTTCGAAGGCGTCGAGTCGTCAGTCCCTCGGGCGGGAATAGTCGGACCGCGCCCGCGCTGGCTGCCGGGGCACGAGGTCCCAACCGGGATGTCCGCAGGCGAGGGTCGCGTTGCCCGGCGAACCGCTATTGGCATAGCTATCGCAGTCGCTACAATTGGGGTCATGGGCCCCATGAGAACGGTTCAGATGACTCTGGACGAACGTCTCGTCGACGCGGTGGACGGCGCAGCGAAGCGACTCGGCACGACGAGATCCGCCTTCACGCGCCGGGCTCTCTCGGATGCGCTCGAACGCCTGCGGATCGAAGCGCTGGAGCGGCGGCATCGCCGTGGCTACGAACGTCACCCCGTCGGCGCCGACGAGTTCAGCGGATGGGAGGACGAGCACGCGTGGCCCGACTGATCCGGCGGGGCGAAGTGCGCTGGTACGGGTTCGCCCGGCCGGACAAGCAACGGCCGGTTGTCGTTCTGACTCGCAACGCCGCCTTGGAGTTCCTCGCAGATGTCACGGTTGCACCGGTGACGAGCACGATTCGCGACATCCCAACAGAGGTCGTGCTGACGCCCGACGACGGTCTGCCCAGGACCTGCGCCGCCAACCTCGACCACGTGCAGACGGTATCGCGCACCGAGGTCGGCCCTCTGATCACTACGCTGCACGCCGGCCGCATGCAGGAGATCGCCGATGCGCTCCGCTTTGCGCTCGACGTCTGAGCACGAGCGATGACCGGCAAGCCGGAGCCGCCGCTCGACCCGCGCCGGTCAACGCGACCCGGGAGGCCGTAGACGTTGCCCGAGTTGCCGGAGGTCGAGCGAGCGCGCCGGCTGGCGGAGTCGGTCGCGGTCGGGCGGCGCATCGAGCGGGTCTGGTGCCGGGACGACCGGATCGTGTTCGGCGCCGTGGGGCAACGCCGCTGGCGGCGGGCGCTCGAGGGCAGGCGCGTGGAGGCGGCCCGGCGGTGGGGCAAGCAACTCTGGCTCGCGCTCGACGCACCCCCGCATCCGTTGTTCCACCTCGGGATGTCCGGCGCCCTGAAGACGCCGGGCGCGGCGCCGATCCAGCTCAAGTCCGGCCCCCGCGAGGACCGGCCGGTCTGGCCGCCGCGCTTCTTGAAGCTGCGGCTGCGCCTCGACGACGGCGGGGAGCTGGCGATGACCGACGCCCGGCGGCTGGGACGCGCCCGGCTGCGTGACGATCCCGAGCACGAGCCCCCGGTCTCCCGACTCGGCTTCGACCCGTTGCTCGCGATGCCGTCGCCGACGCGTTTCTCGGAGTTGCTGCGGGCGCGCCGCGGCATCGTGAAGTCCCTTCTCCTCGACCAGTCGTTCGCCGCGGGGGTGGGCAACTGGATCGCGGACGAGGTGCTCCACCAGGCCGGCATCGACCCCCGCCGGACGGCCTCCTCGCTGACCGACGGAGAGGCGCGCCGCCTGCGCGCCCGGCTGGCGTCCGTGGTCAGGCGGGCCGTGGCCGCCAACGCCGACAGCTCGCGCTATCCGAGCACCTGGCTCTTCCACCGGCGTTGGGGGAAGCGGGACGACGCGAAGACGGTCCGCGGGGAGCGGATCGAGCACGTCACGATCGGCGGGCGCACGACGGCGTGGGTGCCCGCGGCCCAGCACTGAGTGTCCAGCCCCCGCTCGTCGCGCACGACCCGCATCGTCTGACCGCGGCCCGAGTGCGGTCGGTCCAACGCCGAGGCGCGGCGTCCCCCCGTCCTTGCGCCCGTCTTCGCAAGGGGCGGATCAGGCACTACACTCTCACGGACGGATGGCCGGCGCTCGCGTCGGCGGTGCCCACGAGACGCACCCCTGCAGCAGACCGACGAAACCAGAAGGACAGCATCATGAAGACGAAGCAACTCACGTTCGTTGCGGTGACGATCGGCTTCCTGTTGGGGGCCCTCGCCCCGGCCGCGCAGGCCCAGCCGGCGGAGGACGCTCCCTTCCGGGCCGCGGACTTCGAGTACGGCGACCGCTTCCGGCTCCCCGACGGGGAGCAGCCGGAGATCTGGAACCCGGCCAAGCGGAAGCTTCTCGAGGGCGGGCCGATGGTCGGGGGCACGGTGCGAGCCACCGACCCCCGGACCTACTGCGCGATGGCGGCGGCCGGCTACGACTTCATCTGGGTGGAGATGCAGCACGAGGCGATCTCGTGGGAGCAGGTGGCGCGTTTCTGGCGCACCTGCCCCGGCCCGGCCGCGCCCGGCGCCCGCGTCGCCTACGCCGACGAGCGCGAGATCCAGCACGCCACCGACATGGGGGCGGCGGTCATCGTCGTGCCGACCGTCGACTCCGTCGCCGAGGCCCAGGCAGCCGTCGACTGGACGTACTTCCCACCCGTCGGACGCCGCAGCGCCGGCGGCGGACAGGGCGCGAGCGAGATCTGGAACGAGGTGCCGGGCGGCTACCGGCAGACGTGGAACGACAACGTCGTGCTCATCCTGATGATCGAGACGCTCGAAGGGGTCGAGAACGCGCGCGAGATCGCCCGTATCCCCGGCGTCACCGGACTGTTCGCGGCGAGCGGCGACCTGGGCAACTTCTCCGGCTTCGGCGAGGGCGACCCCGAGTACGAGGCGCTCATCACCGAGGTGGCGACCGCGGCGAAGGAGGCGGGCATCCACGCCTGCGCGCCGCTCCGGTGGGCCAACCGGCCCGACTTCACCTGCTTCCAGGCGGGCACGGAAGCCGCGAACATCCGTCGCGGGGCCTCGGCCGAGCTCCAGCAGGCGGCGGAGCGCTACGGGAGCACCGGCGGGGGCGGCGCGGGGCGGACGCCGTCCGAGGCGGGCGCTGTCCTCGCCAACCTGACCGCCGAGTGCGGCTCGATCACCTACGAGGCCGACTGCTACGCCGCCATCGAGAGCGCCGCCTCGGCGGCCGGCTCGATGTCGGATTCGGATCAGGCGCAGATCGGCCGGCGCGTGCGCGAGATCATCGCCGCCAATCCGGGTCAGGCAGCGCGCATCCGCGAGATCGCGTCGGACGGCGGCCTCGACGTCCGCTAAGTCCGCGATCCGGCACCCGGGCGCGGCTTGGCCGCGTCCGGGGTACCGGACAGCTCGTAGGCCTCTGCCAGCCAGTCCGTGATGGGCGGCTCCACCTCGTCGCGGTGGCGGACGGGAATGGTGTGCCGCAGCTTGGACCGCGACACCCGGTCGACGCGGCGAACCTGCGGAGCCTCGACCGCGCGGCCGAGGAAGACGCACAGCTCGAGGAAGGTCCGCTTCGGGCGGACGAAGAAGTAGCACGACGTCCGCGCGAACATGATCGACTTGTGCGAGGCGTAGATGCGCTGCTCGCCGAGCTCGACCGCGGCGTCGCGCAACCGCTCCCAGGCCTCCCGCAGGTCCTCCGAGAGGTCGGCCGTCAGCTCCGCCTCGGTCGTCGTCCAGCAGTCGTGCGCCTCGCCGTCCTCGACCCACTGCTTGCAGTGATAGCACTCGTGGCCGCCCATACCCGCGATTCTATGCCCCGCGCCGCCCGCCCCACCGCCGCGTGCGTCCCGGCCGGCGGACGACGCGGGCAGCGCCGCCGCCACGGTCACGACCCGAACATCCAGGTTCCCCCCGCCACGTAGAAGGCGACGAGCGGGACCTTGCCCAGCGTCACGCCCAGCAGGAAGCGGCCGATCGGCATCCGCAGCGTCCCCGCCACGTAGCAGATGGCGTCGGTCGGAACGGCCGGGAAGACCGACCAGGCGACGACGATCGCCAGGCCGCGGCGCCGCATCTGATCCTCCAGCCACCGGAGGCGCGCCGCGTGCTTGCGCTCGAACACCCGGGCCAGCCCCAGGAAGTCGAAGAAGTAGTAGATGATGCCGGCCGACGCCGCCACGCCGGCGAGCGAGACGCAGAAGACCGTCGCGGGACGGTCCGGGAAGAGGAGCGTCCCGACGACGACGAGAACCGTGCTGGGCACCAGGGTGACGGGCCGCGCCACGCTCAGCGCGACGTAACCGAGCAGGACGAAGGACCCGGAGCGCCGCAGGAGGCTCACGAGGTTGGCGGGATCGATCAGCTCGGGCCGCGCCGCGTACAGGGCGGTGAGCCCGATCGCCACCGCCAGCCAGAAGGCCAGCGCGATGCGGCGCCCGGTGGAGAGGCGCGTCCGCCCGGTGGAGGGGCGCGCACCCGCGCCCTCCCCGCCGCCGGCCGAGACCGTCACCGGCGGAGCGGCGGCGGCTCCTCGCCGGCGGGCACGAAGCGCAGCGCGACGCCGTTGTTGCAGTAGCGCTGGCCGGTCGGTGGCGGACCGTCCTTGAAGACGTGGCCCTGGTGGCCGCCGCAGCGCGCACAGTGGTACTCGGTGCGCGGCAGGATCAGCTTGAAGTCGGTCTTGGTGCCGAGGCGGCCCGGAATGGCGTCGAAGAAGCTCGGCCAGCCGGTGCCGCTCTCGTACTTGGCCTTCGACTCGAACAGCGGCAGGTGGCACGCGGCGCAGACGAACGTGCCCTCGCGCTTCTCGTGGTTGAGCTCGCTGGTGCCGGGCGGCTCGGTCGCTTCCTTGAAGAGGACGGCGAACGACTGCTCCGAGATCAGCGCGCGCCACTCGCCGGCCGGCTTGTCGAGCTTGTCGAGCTTGTCGACGGCGTCACTCATGGCCCTTCCTTCCCGCAGGTCCCACCGCGCTGCCCTGCCGCACCGGGCGACGCGAACGACGGCTCCGCTCAGTACCGGAACAGGACCCGCAGCTTGGTGAAGAAGGCGCGGTTCGTAGGCTGCAGGGCGCTCGTCGGAAAGTAGCGGTCTCCCGCGAGTTCGATCAGGTTCCCCTGCCGGTAGTGGTCGTCGTAGCCGGCGTAGAACACCGTCAGCGCGTTGATGCGGTACGTGACGAGCAGGTTCGTCCCGAGCGTCCCGTCGAAGGAATTGTACTCCGTGATGTTCCGGAGCAGCAGGCGGTCGGTGACCGTGAGCGTGCTGAGCGCGCGCACGATGCGGGCGTCGAACAACTGCACGTCCCCGAACCGGACGTCGTGGAAGCGGCTCGTGGCGACGTTGACGTCCGTCGTGAACCGCGGAACGGGGCGGATGGTCGTGGAGAGCCGCAGGTTGACGCCCCGGCCCAGGAAGGGGTTCGACCGGTCGTAGAAGATGGCGTCGCCCCAGGCGACCTCGCCGCCGACGGAGAAGAGCCGGCTGGTGCTCATGTTGGCGTTGATCTCGTAGTTGCGCCGGTGGAAGTCGACGCCCCCGAACCGCTCGAGGGCCTGCGTGGCGTCCATCGAGAGCCTGACGTTGCGGGCGAAGTCGAACTGGAGGCCGAGGTCGGCCACCTCGTCCTCGCGGATGCCCTCGCGCGTGAAGCTGAGCTGGTACTCCGCCGTGGGGCCCCAGCTGATGAGCCAGCTCTCCGGCCACCAGCGGTCCCCGAGGTTCGTGCCCGCGAACTGCTGATCGACGCGCTGCACGAAGCCGACGTCGGTGCGGAAGTCGGGGTCGATGTACGCCGCGAACGTCGACGCCACGAGGTTGCGGCTCTGGTGCTGGAACAGCGCCCCCCACATCGGCCCGTTCCGCTCCCGGCCCTCCGCGTCGCGATGCTGCGACTGGACGGCGATGACGTTGAGGCGGCTCGCCCGGCCGAGCCGGAACTGCCCGTCGATGCCGCCCACCCGGCTGTAGCCGTCCAGGAAGGCGCGGTCGGTGACCACCGCGCCGATGTGCGACTCGGCATAGAGGTCGTAGCGCGCCCGCCCGATGACGACGCGGGCGCTCTCGTCGAAGCCGCGCTCTCCGGCCGCGACCCGCCGGCCCGGCGCCTCGTCGTCGGCGAGCATCAGGCCGATCGTGGTGTTGCCGACCTTGCCGGTCAGCTTCGCTCCGAGGTTCGGGTCGACGAGCGTGCGCGTGTGCACGAGGTTCACCGGGGACGGAATGTCGAAGATCTCCGCCCCCTCGAGGAAGAACGGCCGGAGCTCGGGATAGAACAGCGGGAACCGCTGGTTGACCTCGATCTGCGGCAGGTCGGACTCGATCTGCGAGAAGTCCGGGTTGAACGTGAAGTCGGCGGTCAGGTTCGACGTGATGCCGTACTTCACGTTGAGGCCGGTCTCCGGGTCCGTGCCGGGACTGACGAGCCGCCCGGTGGCGTCGTCGATCGACTCGAAGCGGATGGCGGTGAACGACGGCAGGAACTCCAGGTTGCGGCTCGTCGACAGGTCCGTCATCCCCTCGAGCACGCCCATCTGCTCCATGAAGCCCCGGACGTCGCGCGACATGGGCGCCCAGACGACGTTCTCCTGGTCCTTGCCCTTGATCTCGCGGACGATCTGGAATCCCCAGCGGTGCTCCACCCCCGGCGGCCGCTGCGGGTAGCGGAAGCTCTTGAACGGAATGGCCATCTCGGCCGTGTAGCCGTCCTCGACGATCTGGGCCCCGCTGTAGAACAGGGCGTCCCACGAACGGTCGGCGATCGGGATCGGGCCGCCCTGCTGCAGACCGGTGTTGATCACGCCGTCGCCCTGCACGTTGTAGGCGTTGAGGTCGAAGTCGTAGCAGCGCTGCTGGTCCATGAACGTGTCGAGGTAGACCGTGATCAGGTCGTCCTGCCAGGCGGTGTCGCGGTCGACGCGGTTGGCCCGCATGATGCCCGGGTCCGAATAGTGCAGGTAGAACCCGAAGTAGATGTTGTCGCGGTCGTAGGCGATGTACACCTCGGTCTGCTCGGTGGCCGGGTCCCCGTCGAGCGGCGACTGCTGCACGAACTCGGTGAGCATCGCCGCCGTGCGCCACACCTCGTCGTCGAGGCGGCCGTCGACGGTGGGCGGCGTGTCCGTGCGGACCGCGCGCACCCTGGGGCGTCCGGTGAGCGCGCGGTAGCCGCCTCCGACGGCGGCGGTCGTCGACTGGTCGATGCGCGGACGATCCGGGCCGTGGGAGCCCGCGGCGGGGCCCGGCGCCTGGGCCTGGACTGTGACCGCGCCGCCGAACAGGGAAGCGGCACTGGCCAGGACCCACGCGGCCAGGAGTCTGCGCCGTAGAACGGCGCGGCCTCCAGGGTTGGTTGGGTACGCGGCCGGGCCGTCCGGCGGCGAATGGCGGGCCAGCGCGCCCTTGCGGGCGCGTTGGGAGTGTGCGCGGGCACGGAGCTCGTGCGTCGCCGGTTCTACGGAGCAGACTCCGGGGGCTTGGCAAGTACGTTGCATGAGCGTTTGGTGTCGTCCCCGTACCTGCCGCCACCGGGCGACCGGTCGAGGCGACCGCGGATCGGAGCGGCGGTCGTCCCGCGCGTCAACGGAGTGGGACGGTTCCCGGAGGCGTGCGGTTCCCCGCCCCGAGGACTTCGTGTGGTCGTGGAGCGCTTTGCCAGCCCGGCCCCAGCCGGCTACAGTGAACCCGTGAGCGTCATCGTCAGCGAAGTCTACGACGCACTGCTCGAGGCCGGAGCGTCGGAGGAAAAGGCCAGGGCGGCAGCCGCGGCCATTCCGCCCGGCGGGCAGGTGGCCACGCAGCAGGACGTGCTGGAGTTGAAGGCGGAGATCGCCGTGCTCAGATTCGCGGTCTTCACCTTCGGGCCGCTCATCCTGGCTCTTCTCATCAAGCTCGTGTTCTTCCCCTGGGAATCTGCGTCGCAGATCGTGGAAGACGGGATTGTCGTGACAGCACAGCCTCCCAACGTGCCCGTCAGGAAGCACTGACACGATGCCGGCATCGGCGGCTACCGCGCGCGCCGCAACCATCGCCTGCGGCGTTGTCGCCGCCTCGGGCGTCGGCGCAGCCTTGGCCGCCGCCGTCGCGGCCGCCGGGGGCGGCGCGGCGACTCCGGGCGAGCAGTTCTCCGCGTCGCACCGGCATCCGGCCATCGAGTACGCGACCGGGCCGAGAACGGACCGGGTCGCCGAGCTCCACGCGCGGCTCCGCCAGGGCCACGTGCTGCGCTTCGATCGGCGGCAGGGATTCCTGCCCGCCGTCCTGGACGCGCTCGACGTGCCGGTCGAGTCGCAGACGCTCGTCTTCTCGAAGACGAGCCTGCAGGCAGGCGCCATCGACCCCGGCAATCCGCGCGCGATCTACTTCACCGACGACGTCGCGGTGGCGTGGATCCGTGGCTCGCCGGCCATCGAGCTGGCCGCCCTGGATCCCCGGCAGGGCGTCATGTTCTACGCGCTCGTGCAGCGCGAGCCGGCCCGCGGCTTCGAACGTCCCCGGTCGTGCCTCGAATGCCACGTCTCCCCCGCCACGCTCGGGGTTCCGGGACTGGCCGTCGGGAGCGCGGTCGTCGATCCGGACGGCGCCCCCTACTCCTCGATCCCCGTCGACCAGCGGACCCCGATCGAGTCGCGGTGGGGCGGATGGTACGTCACGGGCCGCACCGGGCTGGGCCGGCACGTGGGGAACACCGTGG
>JAPOWL010000277.1:0-7797 GCA_026707615.1 Acidobacteriota bacterium
CCTCAAGCCCACTCTCGGCCCGTATTCATTGGCCGATCACCCGGTAACCGAATACCTTCGAGAGTGGTTCCGGCGGGTTCGTGAGTTTCTTCGGGAGGTCCCCCCGGAGTTCCGAGCGCTGGTCGAACGGGAGTCGCTGGATTTTCAGCTTGCTCAAGAGCACGCGGTCCGGTTGCGTCAACTCCAGACGCAGGTCGACGAGGAGCTCTGGGCGAACATCGGTGACGATCTGCGTGCGAGCGCGCCGGACGCAAGGTCCGCCTTGCTCGGAGCGTACGAGCGAGCAGTGGTCTTTTGTCGGGAAGAGTTCGGCTCCTTGGACGGGCTCCCCCTTCAGCTACTGAAGGCCAAGGTTGAAAAGGAACTGGCGCGCGCAGAAACGGAGACGGTGGTGCCACGGGCGGGCCGTCGCCTCACGGTCAGGCACAACTTTGTGGAGCGCACAGCCAAACGCGCGACGCCGATGTTTGTTCGCGCCGAGGGCGGCGAGGAGTATGGTTACGTTGCCGTGCCACTAGTTCTTGAGACCGACCAGCCACAGGCGCTCAATGTCCGGCTCAAATGGGAGTTCACGGGCGAGGCGCGTTCTGCATGGCCGCGCGACTGGCCGGGGCCGGACCCCGGT
Organism: Acidobacteriota bacterium; assembly: GCA_026707615.1. Classification (GTDB taxonomy): domain Bacteria; phylum Acidobacteriota; class Vicinamibacteria; order Vicinamibacterales; family UBA8438; genus JAGWAJ01. The sequence continues at coordinate 626 of JAPOWL010000277.1, forward strand.
GACGAGGACGTCGTATCTGTTCCCATTTACGGATGGCAACGGGCCGCGGACTTAACCAAGTGGCATCATCCGCTGGTCGCTCGGCTGCCAATCAGAACGCCGAAGGTGACCAATCCTCGCCTCGAGGTTGCCGTCACAGTGCTCGACGTGTCGACGGACAAACCGCTGGGCAGCAGGCGGTCATTGCGCTGGGATGCCATCGCGCTTACCCCCCACACGATCAGTGTGACGTGGGGAGACGCTACGGAGCCGAGCCACGTGCGGGACCATCCTATCGGACCTCAAGGTCGCGCGGATGCGATTCGAGAGCGGTTCGTCGCCGGGAGTAGCGTCGCTGTCATCGCGCCGCGGCGTTTCGGAAAGAGCACCCTCGTTGAGTACCTAATTGCGGAAGGTGCTCGTCACGAGCTACTTATCCCTCCGGCGATTGTGTGCACGAGGTATGCCAGCGCGTCGGGATTCGACTATGAACGCCTTTGGGATGAAGTGTCCGAGTCGCTGGTGGACCAGCTGGGCGCGCGATTGAGGCGCGAGACGACCTCGGCCTTACCGGCTGCAGGGGCTTTCGATTCCGTACGCGCAGCGGCGAGGAAGAAGGGCTACAAGGCGGTGGTGTTGCTATTCGACGAAGCGCAGCTGTTCTTTCCCGGCCAGAACGGTGTCGAACTCGGGTCGGCGCTGAAGACGTTACTGGAGCGGCATCTCGCGCGTCGGAGTGACAAGAGGCAAGTGCCTTTGCTCTTCGGTCTCATCGGTCTTCCATCACTTCGTACGCGTGCCGGGTCCGACCTCATGGGACTACTGAATCCGGTCGAAGAGACGCGCATGGACGAATCGGAACTACGACCCTTGATCGCCAAGACCACGAGCGGGCTTCAGACAACGCGGGACGCCAGGCAAAGGCTGGCGGCGACGGCGGGCAATCTTCTCATATTGCGTGCGCTGCTTGAGAAGCTTGCGGTGCGCGCAAGCGGGGAGCGAAGGGTGTGGGTGAACGTCGACGACGTGGCAGCGGTGGAGGAGGCGCTGAAGCAAGACCTGCAGAATGGTCGAGAGCGGACGGTGGCATCGTACGTTCGGGATGTGCTCAACGGAGCGGATCGTGTAGACGACTGGCGCCCCATTCCCAGTTTGCCGGCCGCTGCTGCCTGGGCTAGAACGTGGACGCCAAGCCGCCCCGAGACGGAACTGAAGACTCGAGCCTTGGCGATGCTCAACCAGTGGTGCAGGCTGTCGCAGGAGGACGAAGAGCATGGAGTCCGACTGGTGTACACCCCGGACGTGCTAGAACGGCATTTGCAGCAGCTTCGGGAGCGCCGTGTGTTGGACGGCTCGGAGTTTGTCTCCGCGCTGCTGCGGGCTTGGTTGTCGAGCACGGTCAGCCGGGTCGGGTCGGACGCCGCGTTCCGGGAAGCACTGTTTACTGGCGCGCAGCGGCGCATAAGCCTTCCCGAGGGTGCGTCACCTGTGGGGCAGGGAGCGCAGGCGACGATCTGGCGATACGAGCAGTACGCGTACAGGATCAAGGAGTTGAGCGGCGAGCAGGAGCTTCAACGATTTGTTGAGAGTACGGTTATGCTGGAAGCACTCCGCCAGATCGTGCGTAGTCGAGAGGCCGGCTCAGACCACATCTTCGACTTGGTCGACATGGGGCTGTCGGCGCAGCACGACCGGGAGGCCGTTCAGATATACCGGTGGATTCCGGGGGCAGCCCTTACCGGCCGGGAAGGGGCCTTCGCTGCGGATATTGTGATCGAACTCGGTGTGATGCTCGCCCGTGGTATACGCCTTTTGCACAAGAACAATATCCTGCATCGTGACATCCATCCCCGGAACATCGTTCTTGACGACGCCTCGGATCCGAGAGCGCTTCGGCCTGTTCTGATCGATTTCGGCTTTGCTCGGATCGAGGGCGGATCTATGCAGACCGCCATAGCGGGGGACCACGTTGCACCAGAGGTGCAGGGGGCGAAGCCCGAGTGGACGCGCGCAGCCGACGTGTATGCGCTTGGCTCGACGCTGCTTTCGCTTGTCGCGGGGGAGGAGGAGGCGGCAGACCTACGCGGTGTCCTCGCGGAAGCAATGGCGAGGACTCCCGAAGAGCGTCCGACGGCGGAAGTGCTGCTAGAGCGGCTTGAGACGCTGGAGGTGGAGCACAGGGTCGATGAGCGGAGGAACGATGCGTGGCGCGAAATGTGGCGCTTGGTGGGAAACCACCGGCATGTTCTGTGGTTCAGCGCCCAGATGAACAAGATGCAGGAGTCGCTGGTCGCGGTGGCTCTTGGATTCTACCGGACGCCGGTGCAGCGGTACGGCGTTGTGGCGGACTTCTTGAACCAGTTGACGGAGAGCAATCCCCGGCTGCATAACTCACTCTGGGGGCTGGGCGTGCGCACGGACAGTAGAGAACTTCGGACGCTGGGTGCGTTGCGGAACCAGCATGTACATGGCCATGGAAACCAGAGTGAGGACCAGCGCGTGCTCGTGCAGAGGTTTTTGGCGCTTCCTGAGCCAGAAATGCGGACCGAGGTCGAGCAGGGTGCGGAGGCTACTGGACGGCTTGCGCAACTGAAAGCACTACCGGAGTTGGTGAAGAGACTGGTTCGGTCGGGCGGCCCTGTTGCGCAACGGCGACAGGCTGGAAGCCGGAGAAAGGCAAGGTAGAGGTAGGGCGGGGCGGTCGACGATTGCCGCGGGGACTCGCACGTCGCCCCCACGGTGAGGATCGCCGCTGCAGTCGCAGAGCGTGTGTCGGCGCCGTGTAGCCGTCCGACGGAGGCAGTCCTTAGACCTTGGCTGCGCCGGCGACGCCGGCGAGCTCGTGGAGCCGCTCGCCGGTGCTGTCGCCGAACTCCTCCGCCGGCACGCCCAGCGCGTTCAGCAGCGTGAGCTGCAGGTTCGTGAGGCGCTGCGTGCCTTCCGCGTACTTGACTTGACGGCCGCCCCGGATGCGTCCGCCGGCTCCGCCGGCGAGCAGGATCGGCAGGTTGTGGATGTCGTGGCGGTTCCCGTCGCTGATCGCGCTGCCGTAGAGGATCGCGATGTGGTCGAGGACGGAGCCGTCGCCGTCCGTCGTCTCGGCCAGCCGGTCGAGGAAGTAGCCGAACAGCGAGATGTGGTACGTGTTGATCCGCTGCAGGGCCGCCATCTTGTTCTTGTCGCCGCCGTGGTGCGAGATCGGGTGGTGCGAGTCCGAGACGCCGATCTGCGGGTAGGTGGCGCCGCTCTGCTCGCGGCCGATCTGGAACGTGATGATGCGCGTCGTGTCGGTCTGGAAGGCGAGCGCCTGCATGTCGAACATCAGCCGTGCGTGCTCGTCGTAGCTGACCGGGATGCCGGCCGGCGACTCGACGAGCGGGAGCTCCTGGCCCCGCGCCTCGGCGTTCTGGATGCGCCGCTCGATCTCGCGCACCGAGTCGACGTACTCGCCCAGCTTCCGCCGGTCGCCGGGGCCGAGCTCGCCGTTGAGGTCGTGGACCTTGTCGAGCACCGAGTCGATGATGCTCCGCTGGCGGCGCAGGCGCGCGGCGCGCATCTTCGGATCGGTGCTGTCGACGGCGCCGAAGAGCCGCTCGAAGACGACGCGCGGGTTGGCCTCCACCGGGAGCGGCGTCGTCGGGCTGCTCCAGGCCAGCCGGTTCTGGTAGGCGCAACTGAAGCCGACGTCGCAGGTGCCGACGCCGTTGACGGTATCCGTCCCCTCGAGGCCCAACTCCAGCGACGGCAGCGTGGTCTCCTGGCCGATCGCCTTCGCCGCGATCTGGTCCATCGACGTCCCGAGCTGCAGGCTGGAGCTGCTCGTGGTCCGGAGCGGCTCGACGCCCGTGAGGAACGCGCCGGCGGGCTTGGCGTGCGCCCCGGAGGCACCGGTGCGCGCGCTGGCGCCGGTGTTGTCGAGGCCGCTCAGCAGCAGCAGCCGGTCGCGGTGGGAGGCCAGCGGCTGGAGCGTCGGCGTGAGCTCGAGCGCGCCGCCCTCGTCCGCCGGCGTCCACTGCTCCATGATGATCCCGTTCGGCACGTAGACGGTGCAGAAGCGGGCCGGCGCCCGGGCCGGGGTCCTGGCGAGCGCGGTGAGCGCGGGCACCATGCCGTCGAGCAACGGCAGCGCCAGCGCGGCGCCCATGCCGCGGAGGACGGTCCGGCGGGGGAGGGCTTTCTGGGCGATCATCATGACTCTGACCTCCGCATCAGGAAGGGCGTGCTCTTGGCGACGGCGGCGACGAGCTCGGACCAGGTGAGATCGTCGGCGCCCGTCCGGCGGCTGATCCGCCGGACCACCGGCATGTCGTGGGCCTCGAGGGTGCGGCCGAGGGCATAGGTCAACAGCTTCTCGGTGACCGTCTCGAGGAACTGGTCCTCCCGGCTCAGGATGACGTCCCGCAGGCCGGCCAGCCCGTGCACCTCGGTGCCGTCGACCAGCGTCCCCGACGCGTCGATCGGGACGCCGGTGTCGAACGGGGTCCCGGCGCCGCTCGTGGCCCGCCAGCGGCCGATGGCGTCGAACTCCTCGAGGGCGAAGCCGAGCGGGTCGATCTTGTTGTGGCAGCTCGCGCAGACCGCGTTGGACCGGTGCTGCTCCAGCCGCGCGCGCACCGACAGCGGAACCTCGCCGCCGTCGGCGTCCGGCAGGCTCGGGACGTCGGGCGGCGGTGGGGCCGGCGGCGTGCCGAGGAAGTTCTCCAGCAGCCAGACGCCGCGCACGACGGGCGAGGTCCGGTTGGCGTACGACGTGATGGTCAGCAGGCTGGCGTGGCCGAGCAGCCCGCCGCGCCGCGGGTCGGGATAGTCGACCCGGCGGAAGTGGACCCCGTAGACGTCGGGGATGCCGTAGTGCCGCGCCAGCCGCTCGTTGACGAACGTGTAGTCGGCGCGGAGGGCGTTGACGACGGGGCGGTCCTCGCGCAGCTCGTGGGCCAGGAAGAGCTCCGTCTCCCGCCACATCGCCTCGCGCAGGTTCTCGTCGAAGGCGGTGTAGGTGGCCGAGTCGGGGACGGCGTTCCGGAGCTTGCGGAGCTGCAGCCACTGGCCCGCGAAGTTCTCGATCAGCGCGTGCGAGCGCTCGTCGGCGAGCATGCGGCGGATCTGCCCGTCCAGGACGTCCGGATCGCCCAGCCGGCCCGCGGCCGCGACGTCGAGGAGCTCGTCGTCCGGAATGCTGCTCCAGAGGAAGAACGACAGGCGCGACGCCAGCTCGAGGTCGCTGATCCGGTACGGCGAGCCCGGCGCGGCGTCCGGCGGGTCGGTCTCGATGCGGAACAGGAACTCGGGATCGACGAGCAGGCGCTCGACCGCGGCGCGCATTCCGGCGTCCGCGCTGCCTTCGTCGGCCCGCGCATCGCGGTAGAAGGCCAGCAGCGTCTCCACGTCGGCCTCGGTCGCGGGCCGGCGGTAGGCCCGGCGGGCCAGGGTCGAGAAGATGGTCCGCAGGCACGCCTCGTCGCCGGCCGGATCCGCGGCGGGCCGGCAGACGAAGAGCCGCTCGCGGCTCGGCAGCGCGTCGAACCCGCTCGGGTTGAAGGGCCCGATGATCTCGACGCCGGAGACGGCCGGGTTGCCGTCCTGCATCTCGTCCTGCGCGTGCGAGTAGGTCGAGCGGTCGACCGGCAGCGGGAGGATCCCCTCCGGGAGGGCCGAGCGCCGGTCGAAGGAGACACCTACCACGTGCCGGCCGCCCGTCACCGTCGTGCGCACGTCGAGGCCCTTGTCGACGTGGAGCGCGTAGGCCTCCCACTCCGGGAACGAGTGCGACCCGTAGACCTGGTCGAACTTGCCCGCGTAGCCCATCGGCGGCAGCTGCCCCGGCTCCCACTCGCGGCCGATCGTGAAGCTGCCGACGCGGGCGCCGTCTACGCGGACGTCCAGGCGGTGCGGCTGGCCGAGGCCCCGGACGTAGCCGTACTCCTGCTTCCGGAGCCCGACGCGGATGATGTACTCGCCGTCGACGGGGAAGTTGTGGTGGACGGCGACTCCGCCGCGCGACCCGAACGGCAGGTCGTCGCTCATCGCCCCGTTCTGGTCCATGCCGCCGTGGACGGGGTAGCTCGTGCCCAGCGCCCGGACCGCGGTATCGCCGACGGCGAGCCGGCTGATGCGTTGCGCCGCGGCCAGGTAGCGTTCGATGAGCGTCGGGGAGACGGAGAGCACGTCGGCGATGTTGTCGAAGCCGTGGTGCTCGTCGTCGGCCGGGAGCAGGGCGTTGACGTCGATCTCGAGGCCGAAGAGGTCGCGGACGGCGTTGGCGTACTCGGCCCGGTTGAGCCGGTGCAGGGCAGGCCGCCCCGGATCGGGCGCGGCGGTCGCCGCCCGGTCCAGCTCCGCCTCCAGCCACGCGACCACCGTGTGCGCCTCGGCCGCATCCGGCCGCCGGCGGCCGGCCGGCGGCATCTCGCCGGCCCGCAGACGGCGAGTGACGTGCTCCCAGGTTGCGGCCGCGTCAGCCACCCGCTCGACGTCCAGCGTGTCGAGCGCGAGGTCGGCCGTGCGGAGGCGTGCGTTGTGGCACGCCACGCAGTAACGGTCGAGCAGGGCGCGCACCTCGCCGGCGGCTTCGGGGACCGCCCTGCCGGCGCTCGGAGCCGCTGCCTCGCGAGTGGTCTCCGCAGCTGCCCCGTGGGGAGCGGCGGTCTGCGCCCCGGCGGGAGCCGGCTCGGCGTGGAGCGGGAGCGAGCCGGCGAAGGCCAGTCCGGCCAGCGTCGCGGCGACGATCGCCCAGCGCGACATCATTCTGCCTCCCTCAAGACCGCGACCCGGCCGCCCGCGTCTCGCGGCGGCCGCTCGTCGTCCGTCGCCGCAGCGCGCCTTGCCTCCAGCAGGTCGCGCGGCGTCGTCCCGTCCTCGTTCTCCGCGTCGAGGTCGCCGCCGTGCCGCTCGAGAAGCTCCGCGACGGCGGCGAACCCGTTCCGGGCCGCCCCGTGGAGCGCGGTGTTGCCCGTCTCGGTCGCCGCGTGGATGGCGGTTCCGGCTCCCGCCTCGATGGCCGCCCGCACGCTCGCGAGCACGCGCTCTTCGTCCGCCCATTCGGCGGCGACGAGCTCGGGCGCGATCAGGCGGCTGCGCCGCGTGACGGCACGGCTCATGCCGAGCCCCACCGCGGCCATGAGCGCCGTGGTCCCGTCCTCGAAGGTCGCCAGCGGGTCGGCGCCCGCCGCGGCCAGCAGCCGCGCGAGATCGGC
>JAPOWL010000277.1:7807-11025 GCA_026707615.1 Acidobacteriota bacterium
GAGCAGGAACGGCGTCGCGCCCTTCTCCCGGAGCGTCAGGATGTACTGGTAGGTCCAGCGCGGGACGGGGGTGCTGTGGGCGAGGCGGGCGTTGGGGTCCGCGCCCCGCGCCACGAGCGCCCGCACCAGCCTCGCGTCGGCGCGCAGCACGGCCGCGTGGAGTGCCGTGTAGCCGGCGCCGGAGGCGTTGGGGTCGGCGCCGCGCGCGAGGAGCAGCTCCGCGAGGCGCGCGTGTCCGCTCATCGCGGCGATGACGAGCGCGCTGTTGCCGTCCGCCGCCGGGGCGTCGATGTCGGCCCCGGCATCGAGGAGCAGCCGGGCGGAGCCGGCGTCGCCGTGGCGCGCGGCGAACAGGAGCGGCGTGAAGCCCCCGGCGTCGAACTCGGTCGCACCGGCGGGGCTCGTCGTGCTCCGCAGCCCCGTGCCCCGCAGTTGCCGGATCGTTTCGGTGCGGGCTTCCACGGCGGCGCCGCGCTCGATCAGCACGCGCGTCACCGCCGGCTGGCGGCTCGCCGCGGCCCACATCAGGGCCGTCTGCCCCCGGGACGGCTCCACCGCGTCGATCTCGGCTCCGCGGGCCAGCAGCGCGTCGACCGCGGCGGCGTCGCCGGTATACGCGCAACGCATCAGCGCCGTCTCGCCGGCGTGCAGGCGGGAGTCGGGATCCGCTCCGGCCTCCAGCAGCCGGAGCACGGCCGCGGCGTTGCGGCCGGCGCAGGCGACCCAGAGGGGAGTGGCGCCGAGGTCGTTCGCCGCGTCGACGTCGGCGCCGGACTCGAGCAGGCGATCGAGCATCCCGGCGTCGTCCCAGTGCGCCGCCCAGTGCAGGGCCGTGGCGCCGTCGCCCTGCGGGGCGTCGACGTCGAGCCCCTGCCGCAGCAGGTGGGCGACGGCGTCCGCGTCCCGCTGCTTCGCTGCCTCCACGAGGCGGAGGTCGGAGGCGGAGCCCTCGGCGACCCATGCGCCGCACAGGGCAAGCACCCAAGCCGACGCCGGGACGCGCCGTCGCAGTGCACGGTGCATGGCAGAGGACCTCCCCGCAGTCGCGCACATCATAGCCCGTGACGCGCCGGAGGAGAAGCGGCGAGGCCGCGCCGCTCAACTCTCATCCGACAGCAGGGCCTCAAGCTTGTCCTCCGTCAATCCGCGACCGGCCGCTTCCGCCGACAGGCGGTCCATCGTCCTGGACAGCGCCTCCCATGCCGCACCTCGCAGTCGCGCGGACTGCTCCATCGACATGACGATTCCGACCGCACGCCCGTTCCTGGTGACCCGCACGGGACCTCGTTGCGCGGCGTCCAGCAAGCGTCCGAAACCGTTCTTCGCTTCTCGAGCCGCTATCTCTCTCATGTGTCCAGCGTAGCTCTTCCAGCCCGCCATCCGGGGCCTTGAATCCAGCGCCCCGGTCGGGTCAAACTGACACGTTGGGCGTGCGTCGCCCAGGGCCAATCGATGACGCGATCCTCCGCCGGTGACCGCGGCCTGCACGGCGGGCGCAGGACCGGGCGACGGGCCCTCAGGGGCGCGCTGTTCGCCGTGCTCGGCCTGGCCGGTGCGAGCGCGGGCGTCGAGTCCGCGGAGCCTGGTGCGGGCAGGTCGCGTGCGGCGCAGACCGGCGAGGCCGACGCCGAGGCGAACCGCGTCGTGCAAGGCACCTGCGCGGGCTGCCACAACGACCGCGCCCTGCGCGGCAACCTGTCGCTGGAACGCTTCGACGTGGCCGATGCGGCCGGGCACGCGGACGTCGCCGAGCGCATGGTCCGCAAGCTGCGGGCCGGGATGATGCCGCCCCCGGGGCCCCGCCGCCCGGAGCCCGGCGCTCTCCTCAACCTGGTCGAGACCCTCGAGCGCCGACTCGATGCGGCCGCCGCCCTCGCGCCCGACCCGGGGAGCCGGCCCTTCCAGCGCCTGAACCGGGCCGAGTACGAACAGGCCGTCCGCGATCTCCTGGCCCTGGACGTGGACGCGGGCGACTGGCTGCCGCTCGATCCCGTCAGCGCCAACTTCGACAACATCGCGGATGCCCAGACCCTGTCGGCGACCCTGCTCGAGGCGTACCTGAACGCGGCCGGCGCCATCAGCCGGCTCGCGGTCGGCGAGCGCGGGGGCCGGGCCGTCGATCACACCTACAGCAGCTCGGAGTACGTGTCGCAGCACCCGTGGGACCACGTCCCGGGCGCCCCCTACGGTACGCGCGGCGGCCTCGTGGTCGACCACGTGTTTCCGGCCGACGCGGAGTACGTCTTCGGTCTGACGTTCACCTCCGGCGCGAACACGCGCATCGAGGACATCGACGTCTCGATCGACGGCGAGCGCGTCGCGCTGCTGCACTACAACACGGACCGGCGGGTCGACGCCGACGGCCGGGGCGGGGTCAGCACCGCGACGCCGCCGATCTTCATCCGGGCCGGGACCCGCCGGGTGGCGGCGGCGTTCGTCCGACGTCAGGACGGTCCCTACGAGGACCTCATCCGCCCGCACGACTGGTCCTTCGCCGGCGGCGGCTCGGGCGGGGCGGGCATCACCACGCTGCCGCACGTCCGCGATCTGATCGTCAGCGGCCCCTACAACGCCACCGGCCTCTCGGAGACGCCGAGCCGGCGGCGGCTCTTCACCTGCCGCCCGACGGCGCCCGCCGAGGCGCGGCCGTGCGCGCGGCGCATCCTCGCCCGGCTGGCCCGCGAGGCCCACCGGCGCACGCCGACCGACCGGGAGGTGGACGACCTGCTGGCGTTCTTCGACGACGGGGCCGCGCAAGGCGGCTTCGAGGCGGGCGTGCGGACCGCGCTGGAGGCGCTCCTGGCCAGCCCGCACTTCGTGCTGCGCCTGGAGCGCGCGCCCGTCGACGCGCCGGACCGGGGCTACCGGCTGAGCGACGTCGACCTCGCCTCGCGCCTGTCGTTCTTCCTGTGGGGCGCCCCGCCGGACGACGAGCTGCAGGGTCTGGCCGACGCGGGGCGGCTTACGCCGGACGAGCTCGATCGGCAGGCTCTGCGGATGCTGGCCGACCCGCGCTCGGCCGCGCTCGGCCGCCGCTTCGCCGCGCAGTGGCTCCGGCTGCAGGACATGGAGAAGGTGCGGCCGGACCCGAACTTCTTCCCGGACTACGACGAGAACCTGGCGCGGGCGATGCGTCGCGAGACGGAGCTGTTCTTCGCCGAGATGGTGCGGGAGAACCGCAGCCTCCTCGACCTGTTCCGGGCCGCCTACACCTTCGC
>JAPOWL010000329.1 GCA_026707615.1 Acidobacteriota bacterium
CCGGCCGCCGGAGGAGCCGTCCTGAGCCTCGGCGCCGGGCGGGCACCGAAGCGCGGCGCCGGCCGCCGCCCGGTGGCCTTCCTCGCGCTGGTCGCGGGGTCCTGGCTCGCCGCGGGGTTCTGGCTCGTGGAAACCGCGGCCGGCGAGCGGGAGGCGCGCGTTGCGGAGCGTCCGCACCAGGTCGAGCGCACCGTCTACCTGATGGGCACGCTGGCCCGCTTCGTCGCCGAGGCGCGGGACCGCGCCGCCGGCCTCCAGCGGCTCGAGCGGATGGTGCAGATCGTGGAGGCAGCGGAAGCGGAGCTCAGCACGTGGCGGGACGACAGCGTCCTGAGCCGGCTGAACCGGCAAGCGATAGGTGTCCCGCGCCACGTGCCGGAGGCCACCTGCGACCTGCTCGACCGCCTGGCCGCTTGGCACGTCGCGACCGGAGGAACGTTCGACCCGGCGGTCGGACTCCTCGTCGACGCCTGGGGCCTGCGCGGTTCGGGACCGTCTCCCGGCGGCTCGCGCCCGGAGGAGGCGGCGACAGGCCTCCGGCACATCGAGCTCGACCGCGCCGCATGCACGGTCGCCCGCCAGGCTCCGGTGACGCTCGACGCCGGCGCGTTCGGCAAGGGGGAGGCGCTGGATCGCGTGCGCCGGGCCGACCCGGGCGCGGAGAGCGCCTGGCTGGTCGACTTCGGCGGGCAGGTGGCGGTGTCGGGACCGGGGGCGGACGGCCCGTGGCCGGTGGACATCGCCCACCCGGAGCGGCGAGCGGAACCGCTGGCGACGCTCGGCCTGACGGGCGGATCGATCGCCACCAGCGGCCCCTCGGACCGGGACCTGCGTCTCGACGATGGCCGGCGGATTGGTCACATCCTCGATCCGCGGTCGGGCCGTCCGGTTCTCCGCTCCGCCTCGGTGACCGTCTGGCACGAGCAGGCGTTCGTGGCGGACGTGCTGTCGACTGCCCTCTACGTGATGGGTGCCGATGCCGGCCTGGCCTGGGCCCGCGAGCGCGGCCTCGCGGCCGCCTACCTGATCGCGGACGACGCTTCCGGCGGCGTCCGGCTGCGGGCGACCCCCGCGTTCGAGGAACGCTTCGGGCGGCTGCAGAAGAACTGACGCACGGGGGGACGCTTGTGCCGCGACGCGACGCGGGGGCGCCCTTCCCGCCGGTCCATCACCGCCAACGGACCTTCGTCGGAGGCGAGGGAAGCCGCGGGTGTCGGTCGCCTCGGGTGGTGCTATGGTGAGGGGGAAATGTCGAGGTCTGCCGTGCGCGCGCTGCTCGTCGTGGATGTCCAGAACGACTTCTGCGCCGGCGGGACCTTGGCGGTCCCGGACGGGGATCGGGTCGTCGAGCCGATCAACCGCCTGATGAGCGACTACGCCGCGGCCGGGAAGCCCATCTTCGCCTCACGCGACTGGCATCCCGCAGGGTCCCGCCACTTCGCCGACCACGGGGGCCCCTGGCCCGTGCACTGCGTGGCGGACACACCGGGGGCCGCGTTCCACCCGGAGCTGCGCCTGCCCGCCGACACGCTCGTCGTCAGCAAGGGCCAGACGCCGGACACGGACGGCTACTCCGCCTTCGAGGGAACGCTGTCGACCGGTGCCAGGCTGGGCGACGCGCTCGACGCCGGCGGTGTCCGAGAGCTGCTGGTCTGCGGGCTGGCCACCGACTACTGCGTCCGTGCGTCCGTGCTCGACGCGATCCGCCACGGCCTGCGCGTCGAGGTGGTTTCCGACGCCATCGCGGCGGTGGATGCGGCGGGCGGCAGGAACGCTACCGCCGAGATGCGCGACGCGGGGGCGATCCTCACCACGGCCGACGCAGCTCTTGCGCGTACCTGACGGCGGCGCGCCGCTCAGGGCGCGCCGGTTCCCTGGTGTCGTCGCTGGCCCCAGCGCGCCCTGACGGGCGCGTCGGGGGGTCTGCGCGCGCGCGGCGTCCGTGTAGCCGGTTCTGCGGGCGCAGACTCCTAGTTGCCGGCTCGAAGCGGGCTCGGGCCACCCCGGAAGGTGAGCAGGTAGTCGCGGATCGCCTCCATCTGACGCTCCCCGTCCTGACCGAACTGCGGGTAGAACGACCCCGGCAGCTCCGTCCAGAGCATCGGCATCCGGGTGCCGGGCTGGATGGCGAGCGGCTCCCGCAGCCAGTCGAGGATCCAGTCGGGCTGCAGGCGCTCGGACGCCATGCGCAGGTCGGGCGCGAGGTTGTCCGTCGGCTGGTCGGCCGGAATCGTGTCGAGCACGTGACACTGCTGGCAGCGCAGCAGATCGAACAGCTCGCGCCCTTCCGGCGGCACCTGGGCCAGGGTCACCGGATCGTGCGTGCGGAACGGCCCGACGACGTCCGAGATGGCCGCAAAGTAGTCGAGTGCGACATTCCAGTGCTCGTCCTCGAGGCCGAAGCTCGGCATGCGGACGTCGAGCCACGGCCGGATCGTGATCGGCTCCCGGAAGAACGCGTAGAGCCATTCCGGCCGGACCTTGGCTCCCTCCGGCGTCAGCATGGGGGGCGCCAGCGACGGATCGTCGAGCAGGTCGACGTAGTCGCCGCCGTCCGCTTCGATCTCGTGGCAACCGACGCAGTTCCGCCTCCGGACCAGGTTGCGTCCCTCCCGTAGAGCATCGTGCCGGGCCGACCGGGGTACCTGGGCGGCAAGCGGCTGCACGTCGGTCTGGAAGCTCATGATGGCGGTCGCGAAGAGCGTGACCTCCTCCTCGCTCATGCCGAAGTCGGGCATCCGCAGCTTCTCGAGCGGCTGCAGCACGCGGCTGCGATCGAACGCCCGCGGGTCGCGCATCTTCTGCTTGAACCACTCGATCTTCGTGTGGGGAATGTCGTGCACGAAGGCGAAGTCGAGCAGCGCCAGGAGCTTGCTCCCCTGCTCGGAGAGCTCGATGCCGATCGGCTGCGTCTCCTCGAACCCGGCGATGTCGTGACAGCTGTAGCAGCCGTAGCGCCCGATGACGCGCCGCCCGAGGTCGAGCTGCTGCTCCTCGACCGACATCCCGGCGACGAGCTCCTCCGCCTCCGCCGTCGGCAGGACGGAGCGGACGTAGTCCAGGAGCACGTCGCCGACCTCGCCGCCCTCGTAGGTGGCCTCCGCCGGCCGCCCCGCGGAGCCGGTGAGACCCTCCAGGTAGGCCGCCACGTCGGCCACCTCCCGGTCCGTCAGCCGCAGGTCCGGCATGAACGTCTCGCTGCTGAAGTGCCGCGGATCGCGGACCCAGTCGAAGAGCCACTCGTAGCTCACCTTGTCGCCGATGCTCTGCAGCGGCTGTCCGAACGTGCGTCGTGGACCGGCTTCCAGGCGTGACTCGTCACCGACGATGTGGCAGGCGAGGCAGCCCACCGACGCGACGATCTCCTCGCCGCGGGCCGGGTCGCCGCGCGGCGGGCGCTGCACCGCGAACTCGTGGTCCTCGGAGTTGGCGAACAGGTAGGCGACCACCGAGTCGATCTCGACCTCGCTCCGGCGGGCGTCCTCCGGCGAGTCGGTGTTCGAGTTGTACCACACGCGCGGCATCCAGGTGCTGGGCTTCACCGCCCGCGGGTCGCGGATCCAGTCCGCGACCCACTCCGGCGTGAGCTTCGCCCCGATGCGCGTCAGGCTCGGCCCCGGCTTGCGCAGGCCGTCGAAGCCGCGGGTCCGGTGGCAGGCGTAGCAGCCGGCCCGTTCGTAGAGTCCGTAGGCGACGTTGAGGTTGGCGGCCTCGGGCACGTACACGGTGTCCTTGTGGCACCTGGCGCACGAGGCCTCCGTCATCTCCGTCGGCAGCATCGGGTAGTCCCACAGGTGGGGCACTGCCCAGTCGTACTCCTCTTCCCAGCGACGCGTCTGCTCGTCCCCCGTCGGCGTGTGCGACGAGTGGACGAAGCCGACCGACTGCGCCATGCCGTCGTGGCAGACCGAGCACCCCGTGGAGCCGATCGGATGCGGCGACGCGCTCCCGACGTAGGTCTCGAGGTTGGAGTGCGTCCGGAACGGTTGCGGGTAGTCCTCGAAGCCTTCCCGGTCGATCGCCAGATGGCAGGTCTGGCAGCGGTCCATCTTCGGCACGCGCGTGAAGTTCACGTCGTCGACCACGTTCGGCGTGATGGTCTGCTGGACGGTCAGCGTCGGGGCCATGAAGTCGAGCAGTGGCGCGTTCAGCAGGTAGTCGTTGACGAAGTCCACCTCGAGGTCGACGAGACGCGCCTCGAGGCGCGTCGTCTCGGCCGTGATCTCCCGGATCTCCGTGTCCGCGTCGCTGACGCCTCCCGTGAACTCGCGAATCTGCTCGCGAAAACCGTCCCGGTCGGCGGTGAGCCTCTCCACCTCGAGACCCAGCTCGACCCAGCGCTCGTACATCGCGTCGATCTCGGGGCGCAACCCCTCCGCCTCCTCGGGGTGCTCGGCCTGGACCTCCTCGAAGGCGTAGCGTTCGACGTCGTAGTCCGCCTTCTGGAAGTTGAAGTTCTGGTTGGCGAGATAGAGCTCCGCCTCCACGTCCTCGAGCTGGCTCTGGAGTTCGTCCACGCGCTGCCGGTTCAGCAGCAGGGTCTGCTCGGCCTCGGCGCGCTGGGCGCGCAGCTCCTCGAGGCGTCCCTCGTCGACCGCCTCCTGCGCCGCCTCCAGGTTGAGACGCGTGACCTCCGATTCGAGCAGCACGAACTGCCGCTGGTAGCCCTTCCACTCGCGGTCGTAGTCGTCCCAGATCATCCAGATGCTGGTCAGGAACAGAAACAGACACGACGCGGCGAAGACGACGTTCAGGAAGTCGACGTTGTAGGCGTGTCCAACGCTCTTTTTGTCAGCCATGGGTGTGCGGCTAGATGTTGAAGAAGTACTCGGGGATCGAAACGACGTATTTCAGGTTGAACACCCACCGGGTCAGCATCTTGACCGGCAGCGACAGCATCATCAGGAACAGCACCACCGTCACGTAGAAGCGCGTCGCGCCGAGCTTCTCGTAGTAGTTCCGGAAGACCGTCCGGGCGAGAATCACCGGCAGCGCGAACACGTATCCGAGCGTGAGGAGTATCCCGACGCTCTCCCGGAGCAGGATGTTGTCGGGAAGCGACTGGCCGAGCCCGCGCACCCACACGTAGTCGGACAACTGCACGTTGGTGAGCGCCTCGAGCTTGTGGACGTCCCAGTACTCGAACGGCCCGAAGAAGTTCCAGTTCGGGCCCCGGAGGAAGGTGCCGAGGACGATGAGCGACGACCAGAGGACCACGAACCCGAAGAGGAAGATGACGATCTCGGCCTTGCGCTCGTTGAACGTGTAGTAGCCGTTGCCCTTCGGGTTGGTGTCGATGTACGGGATGGCCATCAGGCCGACGATGATCAGGCTGGGCAGCACGACGCCGGCCAGCCAGGGGTCGAAGTAGACCAGCATCTCCTGGAGGCCCAGGAAGTACCAGGGGGCCTTCGACGGGTTCGGCGTGGCAGCGGGATTGGCCGGCTGCTCGATGGGAGCCTCGAGCCCGATGGACCAGACGACGAGGATGGCCGTGCAGAGGATCAGGGAGATCAGCTCGGTGTACACCAGGTCCGGCCAGACCCAGACCCGATCCGACTCCTGCTTCTCGATGACGTCGTCGCCCGCCGCCATCCGCACGTCGTTGCGCACGGCCTCGCGCATCGAGTACCAGGTGAAGAAGATCACCAGGAAGATGAGCGCCACGATAGGCACGTTGTCGGGCTTCGCGATGATCAGCACGAAGTTCTCGTCGAAGAGCCCGAAGGCGAAGAAGACCGCGAGCACCGCCATCAACCCGTAGCCGACGGCGTTCCTGGCGAAGATCTCGCGCTTCCAGACGATGAGGGCGAGCGCGACGACCGAGAGGAGGAAGAACAGCCTCGGGTCGGCGAAGATGTTGATGAAGCTCTTGATCGCGTCCATGTCGTCGTACCTGCAACGCCGGCGGACCGCCACCGGCCCCGTGTCTCCCCTCGGACCGCTATCTAGCCCGGCATTCGTTGCCTGACAACTCCGCCCGCTGCCCGGCCGAGCCTCCCGGAAGCCTGCACCGTTCTACCGCGCGGACCTTGCTAGAGCGGCCCCGAGATGCCGCCGTCCTTCCGCACGCGCCAGAAGTGGACCGCCATCAGGAAGCCGATGGCGAGCGGCAGGGCGACGCAGTGGAGGACGTAGAAGCGCAGCAGCGCCCCCTCCCCGACGAACGTCCCGCCCAGCAGGGCGAAGCGGGCGTCGGCGGCGGCGTGAATCAACTGCACGTCGCCCAGCGCCAGCAGCGACGCCCCGGGCCCCTCGTAGCCCAGGAAGGGCGTGGCGCGCGCCATGTTCGAGCCGACGGTGATCGCCCAGATGGCCAGCTGATCCCAGGGCAGGAGATAGCCGGTGAACGAGAGCAGCAGCGTGAGCACCAGCATGATGACGCCGACGTTCCAGTTGAACTCGCGCGGCGGCTTGTACGACCCGGTCATGAAGACGCGGAACATGTGCAGCCACACGGTGATGACCATGGCGTGGGCGGCCCAGCGGTGCATCTCGCGCATGATCCCGAGCGGGACGTGCTCCCGCAGGCCGACGATGTCCGAGTAGGCGTACTCGAGCGTCGGCCGGTAGTAGAACATCAGCAGCACGCCCGTGAACGTCAGGTTCAGGAACAGGAAGAAGCTCAGCCCGCCCATGCACCACGTGTAGCGCAGGCGCACGCCGTGCTTCTTCAGCCGCACCGGATGCAGGTGCAGAAACACGTTCGACAGCATGACCAGGACCCGGTTGCGGTCGTTGATTGGCGCCGCATGCCGGAAGATGGACGTCCAGATCTGCGTCTCGGTCAGCCAGTTCCAGAACCGGACGAGCGAGCTCTCCTGCGGTTCAATCGTCTTCGCGTCGGCCATCGTGAGCGCCCTGTCCCTATACCTGCAGGAAGGCCTCGGGGTCGGTCCACTGCCCCAGCTCTTCCTGAAACTTCCTCGACTTGTCGACCATGATCTGGCCGTCATCGGCCAGGACGATGCGGGCCCGCTCCAGCGGCCGCGGCGCCGGCCCCTCGAAGTTGATCCCGGTAGGCCGGAACCCGCTCCCGTGGCACGGGCACTTGAACTTGCTCTCGGCCGACAGCCAGTTCGGCGTGCAGCCGAGGTGCGTGCAGGTGACCAGCAGGGCGTAGAAGCCGGCCGCCTCGTGGTAGTCGTCGAACGCCGTACGGACGACCCAGACGCCGAAGGCGTTCTTCCAGCGCTCGTCCACGCCGTCGCCGTAGTCGCCGGGGAAGCCGATCGTGAACTGCTGCGGCGGCTCGTTGAGCACGTTGGGGAACATGAAGCGGGCCGTCCCGCCCACCATGCAGCCGACGAACGACGCGGTGAAGGCACCCCACGCGAGGCCAATCCAGCCGCGGCGCCCCATCAGCGGCGAGCTGTCGTCGGCCGCGGGGGCCGCCTTGCGGGGCGCGCCGCGGGCGGCGGCGGTCGTCGTCCGTCCCGCCAGCGCCGGGTTGGGCGCGGGCGGGGCGGCAGCCTTCGGCTTCGGCTTCGGCTTCGCCGGCGGCACGGCACCGGCGGGCGGCGGGTTCACGGGACCATCAGTCTCGGCCATCGTCGCTCCCTGCTCCGTCTCTCCTGTCGCGACCGGCAACGCACCGCCCGGTCAACGGATCGCCTGCGCCGCATCCCCGACCTGCCGGGGCTCGGATGCCAGCGCGTCCAGCGTCTCGAGCGCGGCGTTGCGGACCCGCAGGCTCGCATCGTTCTGGCTGAGCGCCCGGATCTGCTCGGTCAGATCCCCCGACCCGAGCGCCGCCACCGCCTGCAACGCGCTCACCATCACGGCGGCGACCGGATCCATCGCATCCTGCGGCGTCGGCGCGAGCGTCACCATCTGTTCGACGTACGGCCGATCGATCATCCGCCGCAGCACGGGCAGGCCGTCGTCGAGGCCGTGCCGCGCCAGGGCCACGGCGGCGTTCCACTGCACGTCGGCGACCGGGTCGTCGAGCGCGTTCCGCAACGTGGCCATGTGCCCGGTGCCCGGCAACGCGCCGAGCGCATAGATGGACATCTTGCGCACTCCGGCGTCGTCCGCGAGATACATCGCTTCGATGTCGCCGATGGTGCCCGGATCGCCGAGCGAGGCGAGGGCCCAGATGACGCTGATCCGGACCTCGGTATCGGGACTGTCGAGCGCCTTCACGAGCTCGCCGGCCGCGTCCGGCGGCGCGTTGGCGAGGCGCCCGATCGCCAGGGCCAGGTACTGCCGCACGCGAGGGTCGTCGCCTTCGGAGTCGACGAACGCCTGCACGATGGCGGCCCCGATGTTCGGATGCCGGACCTCGGTCTGCGGATCGGCGAGCAGGCGCGACAACTCGAAGGCGGCCGGCCAGCGGCGCTCGCGACCGCCGACGCGCACGTCGCTCAGGAACTCCTCGGGCGTGCGCTCGGTCGTCACCAGCACCCGGAAGCCACCGTAGACGAGCACGATGACTCCAACCACGGCGAGCGGAATCAGAAAGAACTGAACCGCGAGCGCCGGGGCCTTCGCGAGACGGCTCGCACGCAGCGGTGGCTCGCGCTCGACCAGCTTGTCCATTCGTGCGTCTTTGGGGGAACCGCGAACGTGCCCGGCGGCGCGACGCTACGTGGCATCCGCGCTTCCAGATGCAAATCCTGCACCAGCGATCGCCTGACGGGCACCAGATAATACTACGGACGCGTTGCTGCCAGCAAGGCTCGAAGGAGCCCGTCGCACGCTCACCGGCACCGGAGAGCGGCGCGCCGGCTACCGGGCGAACTCGACCCCTCGGAAGAAGAACGCGAGCTCCGCGGCGGCGGTTTCCGGCGCGTCCGAGCCGTGCGTCGCGTTGTGCTCGATGGACGTCCCGAACTCGTGGCGCAGGGTCCCCCGCTCTGCCTCGCCGGGGTTGGTGGCGCCCATCACCCGCCGCCAGCGCACGATCGCGTCGGAGGCTTCCAGGGCGAGCACGACCGCCGGGCCGGACGACATGAAGCTGGTGAGGGAGTCGAAGAAGGGCTTGTCCCGATGCACGTCGTAGAACGCCGCGGCCTCTCCGCGCGTCAGTCGCACGAGGCGCATCGCCGCGATGCGAAAGCCCTCGGCCTCGATGCGCCTGACGATCGAGCCCACGAGGCGATGCTCTACGGCGTCCGGCTTGATGATGGCAAGCGTCCGCTCCACCGACGTCACCGCAGGTCGTCCATGATGGCCTCGAGCACCGGCTCCGGCGGACGGACGCGCTCCTGCGGCAGGAACGCCAGCGGCTCGTCCACGAGATTCAGCATCTCGATGAAGTCCGGCTTCGTCGGCTCGACGTAGATGAGGCCGGTCGCGAACGTGCCCCGCGACCGCGTCTCCTGCAGGACCGACATCGCCTGCAGCTTGTTGCGCGGGTCGTAGTCCTCGGCGAGCTTCGTCAGGTAGAGCGTCGAGCCGTCGTGCAGCGAGACCTCGTGGGTCGTCCCGGGCTCGTAGTCGACGTCGATCTCCTCGAAGTACGGCACGAAGTCGAGCTCGCCCAGCGGATCGTCGTGGCTCTTCGCGTACGCGTAGCTCTTGGTCGAGCCCTCGTGGTCGTTGAACGTGACGCATGGCGACAGCACGTCGAGCATGGCCGTGCCGCGATGGCTGAGCGCGGCCTTCAGGACCGCCGACAGCTGCTTCTTGTCGCCGGAGAACGAGCGCGCGACGAAGGAGGCGCCCAGCTCGATGGCCAGGGCACACGTGTCGATGGGCGGCAGGTCGTTCACGACGCCGGTCTTCAGCGTCGATCCCAGATCGGCGGTCGGGGAGAACTGCCCCTTCGTCAGACCGTAGCAGCCGTTGTCCTCGATGATGTAGATGATGGGCAGGTTGCGGCGCATCAGGTGGACGAACTGCCCGATGCCGATCGCGCCGGTATCGCCGTCGCCGCTCACCCCGACGGCCACGAGCTGCCGGTTCGCCAGCATCGCCCCGGTACCGACCGACGGCATCCGGCCGTGGACCGCGTTGAAGCCGTGCGCCGAGCCCAGGAAGTAGGCCGGGCTCTTGCTCGAGCAGCCGATGCCCGAGAGCTTGACGACGCGATCCGGATCGATGCCCATCTCGAAGCAGGCGTGGATGATGCGCTCCGAGATCGCGTTGTGCCCGCACCCGGCGCACAGCGTCGTCTTCGTGCCGCGGTACTCCTGCGACGCCAGTCCGATGCGGTTGACCTTGCCCTTCCCCGCCGGCGGTGTTCCAACGGTCGCCACGTCACCCTTTCGTGCGCCTCGACGGACGCGTTACTCGCCCCCGACGCCCGCGCTCTGCGGCACGTCGGACGGCTCGGCCCGGGTGGTCTCGACCCGGTAGCCCTCCTGGATCAGAATGCTCTCGGTGATGGTCCGCGCATCGATGGGATGGCCGCTGTAGTGCAGCACGCTGCGCAGCCGCCCGGCCAGCTCCGGGGCCAGATCGAGCTTCATGAGCGACAGCATCTGCGCATCGCGGTTCTGCTCGATGACGTAGACGCGGTCGTGCCGCTCGACGAACGACGTCAGCGCGTCGCGGAACGGATAGGCGCAGACGCGGTAGTACGAGGTCTGGACGTCCTCCTCGTTCACGAGCTGGTCGCGGCTCTCCACGACCGCCCAGTGCGTCGTCCCGTAGGCGATCACGCCGATCGACGCCTTGCGGTTGATGGTGACCACCGGCGCCGGCAGCCAGTTGCGCGCCGTCTCGAGCTTCGATCGCAGCCGGTCTATGTTCTTTCGGTAGTCGTCGGGGCGCTCGCTGTACTGTGCCCACTCGTTGTGGCCCGAGCCGCGGCAGAAGTAGGCCGGCATCGAATCGCCGGGGACGCTGCGGTAGGGGATCCCGTCACCATCCACGTCCCGGTAGCGCCCGAACTTGCCGATCCGATCGAGCGTCTCGGCGTCGAGCACCTTCCCCCGGTCGAGCGGCTTCTCCGGGTAGCGGAACGGCTGCGACATCCAGGTGTTCATGCCGAGGTCGAGGTCGGTCATCACGAAGACCGGCGTCTGGAA
>JAPOWL010000175.1 GCA_026707615.1 Acidobacteriota bacterium
GCGCCGACGACCATCTAGCCCGCCGTTCGTCACCGCGACCGCCAAGTCGCGCTGCGGCCTCCGCTCGGCGCGCAACCGAGTCCTTCAGGAATCTGCGTCGTTCCACGGCAGACTCCTGGCGCCTCGGCCGCCACTCCCCGCCCGCACGGGGCACGGCTCGGCGGCGTCCGGCGACGCCGATCCGTGAGCGTACCCTACGAGCGCCGGCCCCGCGAAGGGCGTGCCCAATCCGGCCTCCGGTTGTAGCATGCCGACATGCCCGCACGTGACGCCGCACCGGCGGCTGCGCCGGACCACCGAAAGGCACGCCGGCGGGCAGCGGCGGACCTGGCCGCGGCGCTGCCCCTGCTGCTGCTCGTCACGCTGACCACGGGGGCGGTCTTCGACCTGCCGCCGAGCTACGTCTGGCAAGCCCTGGGGCTCTACGCCGGTCTCTGCGCCCTCGTGCTCGCCACCGTCCCGCCGGACCTGCCGGGGCGCGGGCTCGGGGCGGCGAACCGGGTGACGCTGGGCCGCGCGATGGTGACGCTGCCGGTCGCGGCGCTGATCGGTCAGCCGTCGATCCACCACGACGGCGGCCACTGGTGGGTGATCGTGCTCTCGACCGGGGTCATGATCACGGACGGGTTCGACGGCTGGACCGCCCGGCGCACCGGCACCGCCACCCCGTTCGGCGCCCGCTTCGACATGGAGCTCGACTCCGTGCTGATGCTGGCCCTGGCGCTCCTCCTCGCGGCGAGCGGGAAGGTCGGGGCGTGGGTGATCGCCGCGGGCGTCCCACGCTACCTCTTCGTCGCCGCCGGCTGGCTGTACCCGCCCCTCACGGCGCCCCTCCCGCCCAGCCGCCGACGCCAGACCGTCTGCGTGGTGCAGGGCATTGCGCTCCTGGTCGCCCTCGGCCCGATCATCCCCGCGCCGGCCGCCGTCGCCGCGGCCCTTCTCGGACTCGCGGCGCTCGTCTATTCTTTCGGGGTGGACGTACTGTGGACGCTCGCCGCGGCGCGCAGCGGCTCGCGCGGAGCGTCGACGGCACAGTCCGGCGGACCCCCGGAATGAACCCGCTACGAAGGAGGCTTCCGATGCAGACCCGCTCACTTGCCGCCGCCCTGGCCCTCGCGGCCCTCGCGGCGTGGATCGCGATGCCCGCCGCGGCCCAGGAATCGGAGCCCCAGCCTCCGCGCACGCCGTGGGGCGCGCCGGATCTGCAGGGGGTCTGGGATTTCCGCACCATCACCCCCATGGAGCGCCCCGAGGAGTTCGGGGATCGCCAGTTCCTGACGGACGAGGAGTCGGCCAACCTGGAGCAGGGCGTGCTGGAGCGCAACGCGCGCCTCGACGCGCCGAGCGAGATCCGCACGGAGCTCCTTCCGGTGGGCGGCAACGTCGGCGCCTACAACAACTTCTGGATGGACCGGGGCCCCACCGTCGTCGACACGCGCCGGACTTCCCTGATTGTCGATCCGCCCAACGGGCGCATCCCGCCCCTGACGCCGGAGGGCCAGCAGCGCAGGGACGCGACCGCGGCGAAGCGGCAGCGACCTGCGCACGGGCCCGAGGACCGGAGCATGGGCGAGCGCTGCCTCCTCGGCTTCAACGGCGGCCCGCCGCTGGAGCCCCGCGCCTACAACAATCACGCCCAGATCTTCCAGACGCCGGACCACGTCGTCATCCTGAACGAGATGGTGAACGACTCGCGCGTCGTCCCGCTCGACGGCCGGCCGCACCTGGACGATGGCATCCGGCAGTGGCGGGGCGACCCGCGGGGCCGCTGGGAGGGCGACACGCTGGTCGTCGAGACCACCAACTTCTACCTGCAGACGGCCTTCAGCGAGCGTCAGGGCTCGACGCCGGCCATGCACCTCGTCGAGCGCTTCACCCGGCGCTCCGACGACATCCTCATCTACGAGGCGACGATGACCGACCCCGCCACGTGGACCAGCCCGTGGACCTTCGAGGTGCCGATGGTGCGCAGCGACGAGCCGGTGTACGAGTACGCCTGCCACGAGGGCAACTACGGCATGGACGGCATCATGGCCGGCGCGCGCGCCGACGAGGCGGAAGCGGCGGCTGCGAACCGCCCGTAGCCGGGAGTCGATCCTCCGGGTCCGGGAGCGCATCCCGGACCCGGCGCGCCCCGGGCCGGGAGCACCGACCCGCTACCCGAGCATGCCCATCACCAGCGTGAGGAGCACGCCGCCCGCGATCACGGAACCGAGCTGACCGGCGGTGTTGGCGCCCATCGCGTGCATCAGCACGTGGTTGGTGAAGTCCTCGTCCTGCGCGACGCGCTGCACCAGCCGGCCGCTCATCGGGAAGGCGCTGATGCCGGCCGCCCCGACCAGCGGGTTGATGCGACCTCGCGTGACCAGGGCCAGGACCTTCCCGAAGCAGACGCCGGCAACGGTGTCGAGCGCGAACGCGACGAGCCCCAGCAGCAGGATGAGGAGGGTGCTGGCCTGCAGGAAGGTCTCCGCCTGCATGAGGCTCCCGACGGTCAGGCCCAGGAAGAGCGTCGACAGGTTGATGAGCTCGTTCGAGGCCGACCGCGAGAGCTGCTGCACGACGCCGGACTCCTTCAGCAGGCTGCCGAGCATCAGCGTGGCGACCAGCGGCGCGGACTGCGGCACGAGAACGCCGATGACGACGGTGACCACGATCGGGAACGCGATGACCGCCCCGCGCGAGACCGGCCGGGGCGCGTAGGCCATCCGGATGCGGCGCTCGGCGCGCGTCGTGAGCAGGCGCATGATCGGCGGCTGGATGATCGGCACGAGACTCATGTAGGAGTAGGCCGTGACGGCGATGGGCGCGAGGAGCTCCGGCGCGAGGATCGACGACACGTAGATGCTGGTCGGTCCGTCGATGGCGCCGATCACGGCGATCGAGGCGGCCTGGTTCAGCGGAAAGCCGACGAGCGTCGCCAGAAGCAGCGTGGCGAAGATGCCCAGTTGCCCGGCCGCGCCGAGCAGCGCCAGCACGGGCTGCGAGAGGAGCGGGCGGAAGTCCATCATCGCGCCGATGCCGATAAAGATGAAGAGCGGAAACAGCTCCGTCTGGATGCCGTACTCGTTCAGGAAGTGCAGCATCCCGCCGGGCTCGTTGAGCGGGGAGTCGGGAAGGTTGCCCAGCAGCACGCCGAAGCCGATCGGCAGGAGCAGCGTGGGCTCGTACTTGCGGCCGATGGCGAGGTAGATCAGCAGCCCCCCCACCGCGAACATCAGCAACGTCCCCGGGCCGATCGCGGGGATCATGTCCTGAGGACGAGCACGCGATGCGGGGTAATCGTCCTATCTCCGGCCGAACGTCACCAGGGGCTGTCCCTGGTTGACATGCTCGCCCTTCGAGACGTGCAGGGTGGTTACCGTCCCGGCCCAGGGCGAGCGCAGGACGTTGAACATCTTCATCGCCTCCAGCGTGAGCAGCTCGTCGCCGCGCTTCACCACCTGACCCACGTTGGCGACGACCGACGCCACGACGCCCGGGATCGGCGCGGTCATCACCTGGGGAGCGGCCTCGCTCGTCTCGGAAGCCGCCGCGGCCGACGCCGCCCCGGGGTCGACCGCGACGCCCTCCGGCTCGGACACGGCAGCCGCCGGCGCGACCGATCCCTCCGCCGCGGCGGACTCCGACGC
The DNA here is from genome assembly GCA_026707615.1 of Acidobacteriota bacterium. Lineage (GTDB taxonomy): Bacteria > Acidobacteriota > Vicinamibacteria > Vicinamibacterales > UBA8438 > JAGWAJ01. Next base: position 3,633 of record JAPOWL010000175.1, read on the forward strand.
CCGAAGGGTCGGCGGCTTGGCTTCTTCCCCGGATGAACGGTCGACCTGCTCCGCGGCAGGCCGCGGCAGGTGAACGTCGACCGAGTAGACGACGCCGTCGAGACGCGCGATCACCGGGTGGGCGCGAGGATCGTCGACCTCGACATCGTAGTCGCGACCGTCGATCGTGACGCGATAGCGCTTCATCTCCTTCGCTTCATCTCCCTCGCCTGGAGGCCGCCCGCGCGCTGGGACGGTCCATCAGCCGCGTGCGATGCACGCGACGCCATTCCGACGATCCCTCGGCCGCGGCCGGCCGCTCCAACTCCGCCCGGGCCACCGCCACCGCCAGGGCGACGGCGCGTTCCCGGCGGGCCCGCTCCGCGCGGTCCTCGGGGCCGTCCTCGAGCGCCAGGCCCGCGTCCTCCGTGCGGAGCGTCACCCGGCGGGTGCTCGTCCACGGCGCCGTCAGGACGTACATCAGGCCGATGAGGCCGGCCAGCGCCGCGAACAGCAGCGTGGACCCGGCGGCCGCGATCTCCAACACGGCCTGGAGCTCGGGCGACATGGTGGACTCACAGCGGCATGTTGCCGTGCTTCTTCGGCAGCGAGGCGGTCTGCTTGTCGCGCAGGAACTCGAGCGCGGCGGTCAGGCGGCCCCGCGTCTCGCGCGGGTAGATGACGTCGTCGATGTGGCCCGACGCCGCGGCGACGAAGGGCGAGTTGAACTCCTTCTGGTACTCGCTCTCGAGCCGGGCCCGCTCCGCGTCGCGGGTCAGCTCCCCGGTGGCGGCCAGTTGGCGGCCGTACAGCACGCTGACGGCTCCCTTCGCCCCCATGACCGCGATCTCCGCCGTCGGCCAGGCCAGGCAGACGTCAGTACGGATCATGCGGCTGCTCATGACGATGTAGGCGCCGCCGTACGCCTTGCGCAGCACGACCGAGATCTTCGGCACGGTGGCCTCGGAGTAGGCGTAGACGATCTTGGCCCCGTGGCGGATGATGCCGTCGTGCTCCTGTCCCGTGCCGGGGAGGAAGCCGGGGCAGTCGACCAGCGTCACGATCGGGATGTTGAACGCGTCGGCGAAGCGGATGAAGCGGGCGATCTTGTCGGACGCGTCGATGTCGAGCACCCCCGCCAGCCGCGAGGGCTGGTTGGCCACGAAGGCCGCCACGCGCCCGGCGACCCGCGCGAACCCCACGACGGCGTTGGGCGCGAAGTCCGCGTGCACTTCCAGCAGCGAATCGCGGTCGGCGATCAGCCGGATGACGTCCCGCACGTCGTACGCCAGCTCGGTGGAGGCCGGGATCACGTCGTCGAGGGCGTCGGCGTCGGGGACGAGGCCGTCGTCCGGCACGAGCGCCGGCGCGTCGTCGGCGTTGTTCGACGGCAGGTAGCCGAGCAGACGCCGGGCCAGGCCCAGGGCCGCATCCTCGTCCTCGGCCACGAAGTGCGCCACCCCCGACTCCCCCGCGTGCACGTCGGCGCCGCCGAGCGCCTCGAGGTCGACCTCCTCGCCGGTGACGGTCCGGATGACGTCGGGGCCGGTAATGAACATGTGGCTGCTGCCGCGCGTCATGATGACGAAGTCGGTCAGCCCCGGCGAGTACACGGCGCCGCCGGCGCAGGGCCCGAGCATGACGCTGATCTGCGGCACGACGCCGCTGGCCTGCGTGTTGCGCCAGAAGAGGTCGCCGAAGCCCGCCAGGCTCCACACCCCCTCCTGGATGCGCGCTCCGACCGAGTCGAGCAGGGCCACCGTGGGCAGCCCGGCGGCAGTGGCGGCCTCGAGGAGGCGGCCGACCTTCGCGGCCTGCGCCTCCGAGAACGAGCCGCCGAGCACCGTGAAGTCCTGCGCGAAGAGCGCGACGCGCCGCCCGTCGATCATCCCGAAGCCGGTCACCACGCCGTCGCCGGGAAACCGCTGCCGGTCGAGGCCGAGGGCCGAATGGCGGTGCTCGACGTGCGGTCCCAGCTCCTCGAACGTGCCGGGGTCCACCATCTTCCCGATCCGCTCGCGCACGGTGTGCTTGCCGCGCGCGTGCTGCGCCTCGATGCGGGCGGGGCCGCCTCCGGCTTCCGCGGCCGCGCGCCGGTCGGCGACCTGATCGGCCGCATCCTGCGGCGGGTGCCCGTTGTCGGACGAGGCTCCCGCCTCGGTGTCCGCCGGCGTGCGCGTCCCCGCGGTGCCCGCCGCGAGATCGGCGGCCAGCGGCAGATCCCGCTGCTTCTTGCGGGAGCGCCGGCGCATCAGGGCGCGGAGGCTCGCCCAGGCCGCGGCGCCGGCGACGGTGGTCGTGATCGCCCGGGTCGAAACGGCGACTCCGCCGAGCCCCGGTCCGTCGACCTTCGGGGGCGGCGGGTGGTCCTCCAGCCCGCCGGGCAGGTCCGTGGGTTCGCCGTCGTCAGCGGGCCGCGACTCCCCGCCAGTATCAGCCATGGGTGTGTCCTGCGCCGTTCATCTTAGCAAATCGGCCCGCCTCGCCTCCGGGCGGTCCGACCGCCTCGTGCACCCGCGGCCGGTTCCCGGTCCGGTGGAACGTCGTTCCGGAACCGGCGGCCTGGAGGGACGGTGCGGCCGGGACGGGCCTTGATCGGCATTCGATAATGGGCGCTGGAGTCCCGGATGCCGGGCGGCCGGCCCGTCCGGGAGGGAGGGTGCATCCCGTGCTGCAGCAGCGAGCGTTCGGCACGGCGGCGACGGTGCTGGTGGCTGCGTGCCTGACGGCGGGGGCGGCGGCCGGACAGGAGACCGCGGCCCCGTACGACGTGCCGCGCACGCCGGACGGGCAGCCGGACCTGCAGGGCGTCTGGTTGAACACGAGTGCGACGCCCTTCGAGCGGCCGCCGGCCCTGGCCGGGAGAGAGCTCCTCACCGACGAGGAAGTGGCCGAGCTGTCGCGGCGGGCGGATCGCATCTTCAAGCAGAACGACGCGGACCTCGCCATCGGGGACACGCTCTTCCTGACCGCCCTGGCGGATGTCGACTCCTTTAGGAGACGCGGGGCGAACCGCAGCTCGAACTTCATGGTCGAGCGGGAGTTCGACAACCGCACGTCGCAGATCGTGGACCCGCCCGACGGCAGGCTGCCGGCGCTGCTGCCGGCGGCGGCCGAGCGCTGGGAGGCGCTGACCGCCCGCGACGTGGATCCCGCGGGACCGGAGGACCTCAACAGCCGGGCCCGCTGCGTGACGCCCGGGATGCCGCGCATCGGCCCCGGCCCGCGCGGCGACCCCCTGTACGGCTACTACCAGATCTTCCAGTCTCCCGGATACTTCGTCCTGGTGATGGAGACGAACCACGACGCGCGGATCGTGCGCCTGGACGGATCGCCGCATCCCTCCCCACGCATCCGCCAGTGGCACGGCGACTCGGTGGGGCGCTGGGACGGCGACACGCTGGTCGTCGAAACCGCGAACTTCTCGCCGCAGACCAACTTCCTCGGAGCCGCGGAGAACCTGCGCCTCGTGGAGCGCTTCACCCGCATTGCGTCGGACGCGATCCGCTACGAGCTCACCTTCGACGACCCGACGACCTGGGCGCGGCCGTGGAAGGCCGTCGTCACCCTCAAGCGGCAGGACGCCCGCATCTACGAGTTCGCGTGCCACGAGGGCAACGCGTCCATCATGCGGGGCATCCTCGCCGCCGCGCGCGAGTTCGGTCCGCGGAACGCGGCGACCTGGGAGCGACCGGGGACGCGCTGATGCTCCGGCTCGCGCGACCGGGACGCGCGATGCGGGTCTCCGGGGTCGAGGTCGTCACGGCGGAGGGTCGGCGCCCCTCAGCTCTCCGGTGTCGAACGACCATTCCCGCTCCTCGCCGCGGCGCTCGCGTACCTGCGCGATCAGCGCGGCCCCGGAAACGGGACCGTGGCTGTTGAGGTACCCGCTGATTCCCGAGGCCACGATCGCTCGCGCCGCGTCGCTCGTCGCGTAGCGCTCCGTCGGCAGCGGGCCGCTGGCGATGGTCTTCGAGATGGTGAACTCCTCCTGGCCGACTTCGATCGCTACCCGCCGGTAGCGGTGCGACAGCAGGGCGTCCGCTGCGTCGCCTCCCAGCCTCGTCGGATTCAGCGGGATCGCCGGATCCAGCTCGTGGATTTCCGTGGGGAACCCGTCAGCGAGCTCCCGGTTCGCACTCCTCCACGCATGGGCGATGGCCGCCGCGCTCGTCTGCGGCAGGAGACTGACCGCGCCGGCGAGGGCGGCCCGGTCTCGCTGGGCCGCCACCAGTACGTCCACGACGTCGCGCACGAGCACGGCCTCCGCCCGCTCGAGCTTCCCGGCGAGGATCTGCATGTTCGTCAGCACCATCTCCGGCCGGCCCTCGACGACCGCCTCGTGTTGCCCTTCGGGAGGAATCGGCCGCAGGACCGTCAGGTCGATGCTCCCGTCACCGAAACTCACCCGGATGTGCCTCCCGTCGACCCGTTCCGGCTCTCCTTGCAGCAGCTCGACGATGTCGTTCTCGTCTCCCTGGCAGAGGTTGATGAGGCTCTCCCGGTCCGTGAACAGGAGATCGATATCCGTGCTCAGTCGATGCTCCAGGCGCGCGGCGAGGATGGTTCCGCCGCACAGGTGAGCACGGCCCGGTCGCTCCCCGGATTCTCCCGGCAGGTTCCGGATGATGTCGCGCTTCTCCAGCCACAGCCCCCGGGCCGGTTCCGGCAGGGTCAGCGTCTCGATCATCGCTGCGCGAACCTTCTCAGAAAGCCGGCTCGCTTTCGCGGCACGGACTGCCGTTCCTGAAACGCTCGCACGAGTTGCCGCCACGTGAACGCGCCCTCGAGGTGCGCGTTCATGAGTTCCTCGAAGTCCGCCTCCCGCGTGAGCACCCCGATTGCGCTTCGCTGGTCCCTGGTCCGCTTCGCCACCCGCATCGCCTCGTACACCTCTTCCGGCTTCGGCGGCCTCGCCCACCCGGCGCACCGGCCGCAGATGACCGAGCGCACGGTCTGCGACCGCGGGCCGGTGGCGTCCGGATCCGCGTCCGGACGCAGACGCAGCAGCGTCTCGGTCGGGGTGTACTCGTCGTCGTATCGTTCGGGCGGGCCGAGATCCACCGCAGCGGCGTTCGCGTGCTCGGCCGCGCGCCGTCTCGTTTCCCGCTCGGCCCAGGTCCGGGCCTCCTGCCTGCTTCCCACCGCGCCTTCCCCGATTCCGCCCGACCGATTCTACGGTAGCGTTCCCGCGGGGTTGTCTTGCGGCACCCGGCGCGGACCTGCTGTCCAGCCGCTGCTATTCTTGACAGATGATCGGGACGAGCCAACGGGCGCGCGCGGCGGTCGGGGTGCTCCTTTGCGCGACGCTGTGCGGCGGCACCGCCGCCGCACAGTCCCTCCGCATCGAGCGCCTGCTCGACGGCCCCATCATCACCCCCGACATGGACGGACGGATGGGGAGCAACATCGCCGGGCCATCGCTCATCCGGGTGCCGGACTGGGTGGAGAACCCTCTCGGCCGCTACTACCTCTACTTCGCCGATCACCGCGGCCGCTACATCCGCCTCGCCTACGCGGACGACCTGGCCGGGCCGTGGACGATGCACGAGCCGGGCACGCTGCCGATCGAGCAGTCGCACTTCCCCGCCACCTGCCCGCCCTGCGGCGTCGACTCGCCGAACCCGGCAGGAGCGTACGCCCACATCGCGTCGCCCGACGTGCACGTGATCGACGAGCGGCAGGAGATCGTGATGTACGTCCACGGGCGGGAACGCGGGCCGCAGGTGACCCGCGCGGCGGTCTCGAGCGACGGACTGCACTTCGAGGGACGCCCGGAAGTCCTGGGGCGGCCGTACTTCCGGGCCTTCCGGCACGACGGCTACTGGTACGCGCTGGCGATGCCGGGCGTGATGTACCGCTCGCGCGACGGTCTGACCGCCTTCGAGGAAGGGCCGAGCCTGTTCAACCCGAACATGCGGCACTCGGCCCTGCTGAAGCGCGGCGACCGGCTGTTCGTGTTCTGGACCGAGCGCGGCGACGCCCCCGAGCGGGTCTGGCTGGCGAGCATCGACCTCGCGGGCCACTGGCGGGACTGGAAGGCGACCGAGCGCGTGGAGGTGCTGCGCCCGGAGCGGCCCTGGGAGGGGGCGGACCTCCCGGTGGAGCCGTCCCGGGGCGGTGCCATAAACGTCCCGGTCAACCAGTTGCGCGACCCGGCGATCTTCGAGGAGAACGGCCGCGTCTACTTCCTGTACGCGGTCGCCGGCGAACGGGGCATCGCGCTCGCCGAGGTACACGCAACACGCTGACGGACAGAGCTCCGGTCCCGCCGGGCCCACCCGATCGCGGGCGCCGCCGGTGACGTTCCCGTCTCGACCGGAACGGGTGCCTCACGCCGGCGGCACGACCGCGGATCCGCCGGGCTGCGACGTCAGGTGCCGGGAGTCTGCGCCCACACCTCACGATACGGCATGTTGCGCCCGCGCAGACTCCCGACGCGCCCGTCAGGGCGCGCTCAGCCCCCTCGTCGGGTGCCCGGGCTCAGGAGGGTCTGGAACGGCGCCGTCAGCGACAGTGTCTCGGTCCGCGGCGTGTAGCAGATCGTCTCGCTGCAGACCTGGTACAGGACCGAGAGCGGCACCTCGACCACGTCCGGCCGGTCCGGGTTCGACCCGTGGAAGACCTCCGCGTTCGGCGTGACGGGAATCGCGACGTCGACCACCCCCTCATAGACGTTCAGGGTGACCCCGAGCAACGGGAACTCCCTCGGGTGCGTCGGCGGGTACCGTATCGCCCCTACGCGCAGGCCCGGGGTGTCGGGAACCGTCACCTCGGAAGCGATGTAGCCGTCGGGAAGCGGCCGGCCGTACATGTGGAGCCCGTCCGCGAGCTCGAAGCGCACGTGGACCGTCGACTCGGTCTCGAACTGCATCGCCGGGTCGGACAGGAAGGCGGAGATCCGCACCTGCTCGGCGCCGAGCTCGACGACCGGAACCTCATGGCGCGCGAGGATCTCGCCGAGGGCGGAGTCGCGGATCGTCCCCGCCGAGGCGCGGCTGGCGTAGTGCCGGTGGAAGAACTTCTCGCTGACCACGCCGCTCTCGTCCGTCACGTAGACGCCGGGGAACGGCACGCCGTAGAAGCCCCGGCCGGCGGCCTGTTCCGGATCCTCGGGCGAGATCAGGGTGTTGAGGATGCCGAACTCCCGGATCACGGCCGAGTCGACGTCGGACAGGAGGTCGTACGTGACGTCATTCTCGTCGGCGAACGCCCGGAGCTGCTCCGGACTGTCGTAGCTCACGCCGTAGACGCGGATG
>JAPOWL010000446.1 GCA_026707615.1 Acidobacteriota bacterium
GCCCTTCAGCAGGTACTCGCGCAGGCGGCCGGCGTCCTCGTCGGAGAGCTCCATCGAGCCGACAGCCGAGGCGATGATGAAGGGGCAGCCGAACAGCGTGTCGTCGGTGACCGGGACGACCCAGTGGATCGGCTCGTCGTCGGCGTCGAAGTTGACGTCGGTGGTCGACATCTCCGACAGCCGGATCATGAAGTTGATGTCGGCGAAGGGATAGTCGGTCGACCAGCGGCCCATGCCGCGCCCGACGTACTCGCTGGAGTACATGAGCCGGCAGAACGAGTAGCCGGCGTCGCGGTGCTCGGGCGGACGGAAGCGGGGCGGATACCGGGAGCGCCAGCCCCATTGCCCGAACGCGGCCTCCGCGGCGAGGGCGAGCAGCACGGCGAGCGCCGCCAGGGCGACGGCCAGCCGCTTCATCCCGCCATTCTGCCACATCCGGCGCGTGCGCCCGCCGCGCCGAGACTGGCCCGCCGGGCGGCGTTCGGGTATAACCACCGGCATGCTGCTTCGGACCCTCGTCGTCGCGTCCTTCTGCGCGGCGCTCACGCACGCCGCCCCCGCCCGGGCCCAGGTGGGCGGCAATCTGGCCGCCGGACCGCCGCTCGACGTCCACCTGGAGATTGCGACGACGCCGGACGGCCCGTCGCTCTCCACCGCGAGTTTCGACCTGGTGACCGGTGAGTACTATCGGCTGAACGTCACCAGCGACGGCGCCGAGCCGTGGCGGCTCGAGGTCGACGACCTGTTGCGCAACTCGCACCTGCGCATCGTCACCATCAACGGCATCGAGGTGCACCTGCAGGCGCTGGCGTTCCGCGCCATCGAGTTCGACGTCGGCGGCACCACGCAGTTCAGCTTCACGCCCATCCGCACCGGCACGTTCGAGTTCACGGTCGGCGACGTCCCCTCCGTCCGGCGGCAGCGCCCGGACGGCGGCCGCACCGTGGCCGGGACGTTCACCGTCCGCTAGCAAGCTCCCAGGAGTCTGGAGCCTCGGGGGCGCGCGCCCCGCTCGTCGAATTGTCCTTTGCGGAGTGACGTATTCTCGGATATCGTCACTCCCATAGTGACAATCTCCCGGGAAGTCCTGCGCGCCAAGCTCGACGAGTCGCTGGCGGCCGCGCCGCGGCGCCTCACGCGCCGGGACGTGCGGCTTCCCGCCATTCCCGGCAAGGCGTTCGCCGTCATCGGCGTGCGGCGCAGCGGCAAGACGTCGTTTCTCGCCCAGTGCCGGGCCGCCCGCCTGAATGCGGGCGCCCTTCCCGAGTCGCAGTTGCTGCTCCTGCTCGAGGACGAGCGGCTCGCCGGCCTCTCGGTCGCCGACCTGGGCTGGCTGCTCGACGAGCACGTGCGCCGGTTTCCGCATCTCCAGGGCGCGGGCGGCTTCACCGTCTACCTGGACGAGATTCAGTACGTACCGGGATGGGAGGGGCTGGTCCGCCGCCTGATGGACACGGGCGGCGTCGAGTTCTTCGTCACCGGCTCGTCGGCCCGCCTGCTGAGTCGAGAGGTGGCGACGAGCCTGCGCGGCCGGGGGATGGAGGTGCTCGTCCATCCCTTCAGCTTTCGGGAAGCGCTGCGCCACAGCGGGGACGAGCCCAACCGGACGTCGATGGCGGTCGTCCCCCCCGCCCAGGCGGGTCCGGGGATGCGGGCGCGCGCGGCGCTCGACGAGCGCCTGCGGCGCTATCTCGTCGAAGGGGGCTTTCCCGAGGCGCAGGGCGCGGACCCGCGCGATCGGGTTGCGCTGCTCGCCGGCTACGTCGACGTCGTCGTCCTGCGCGACGTGATCGATCGGCACGCGGTCACGAATCCGGTCGCCCTGCGGTGGCTGCAGCGGCAGTTGCTGGCGAACCCCGGCGGCGCCTTCTCGGTCAGGAAGCACTACGACACCCTGCGCTCCCAGGGCGTACGGGTGGGCAAGGACACCCTGCACGCGTACCTCGGCCACCTGGAGGACGCCTTCCTGGTCCGCACCGTCTCCCTGCACGCCGCCTCGGAACGGCAGAGGATGGTCAATCCCCGCAAGGCGTATCCCGTGGACCCCGGTCTGATCGCGCTGTTCGCACGAAGCGACCGCCGCTACCAGGGGTGGGCCCTGGAGACCGCCGTCCTGCTGGAGCTGGAGCGGCGCGGCTGGGAGGTCTCCTACCTGCGCACGGCCGAAGGGTGGGAGGTCGACTTCTTCGCCCACCGGCCGGGGGAGGCGCCGCTGCTCGTGCAGGTAAGCCTCGACACCGCCGACGACGCGACCTGGGAGCGGGAGGTGCGCGCACTCCGTTCGGCGGGCCGGGCGTACGGCGATGCGCGCCTCGTCCTGGTGACCCTCGACGCTTCCCCGCCCCCGCGCCCGCTTCCCGATCGCATCGCCTGGGCCCCGGCCGCCCGCTGGCTGCTGGAGGACACGGTCTGAGGGGCGGTGCGGACGGCCTGCCTCGCGCCGGCGATCCCGGCGGGCGGCGGCTCCCCGGCCCGGGGTCGCGTCAGGCCGACATCACGCGGTAGCGGAGCGGCGGGTCGCTCCGCTCCGCTTCCCGGAGCGCCTCGCCCACCAGGTGGTGGTGGGGGGAGAGGTGGCAGACCGGGTCGGTGGCTCCCGCGTCGCCGGTCATCAGGAAGGCCTGGCAGCGGCAGCCGCCGAAGTCGACCTCGCGGCGGTCGCAGCTCCGGCACGGCTCCGGCAGCCAGTCGGTGCCGCGGAAGCGCTGGAACACCGGGGCCTCGGTCCAGATCTCGCGCAGCGAGTGGTCGCGCACGTTCGGGAACTCGAGCCCCGTGATCTCGCGCGCCGTCTGGCACGGCAGCACGGCGCCGTCGGGGGCGACGTTCATGAAGACGTTGCCCCAGCCCTGCAGGCACGCCTTCGGGAACTCCTGGTAGTAGTCGGGCAGGACGTGCAGGATGTCGAGCCGGGCCGCCTCGCCCGCGCGGGCGCGCTCCACGACGGCCTCGGCGTGCTCGAACTGCGCGCGCGTCGGCATCAGGGCGGCGCGGTTGCGGAACGCCCAGCCGGTGTACTGCGTGTGCGCGAGCTCCAGCCGGTCGACGTTCCACTCGAGGGCGATGCGGATCACCTCCTCGATCCGATCGAGGTTCTGGCGGTGGAGGACCACGTTGAGGGTCACCGGGAAGCCGCGCTCCTTGGCGCCCCGCACGGCGTCCCGCTTGCGGTCGAACGAGCGCGTGCCGGCGAGCCGGTCGTTCGATTCCGGGTCGGTGTCGAGCAGGCTGACCTGCAGGTGATCCAGCCCGGCCTCGCGCAGGCGGTCCAGCGTGCCGCCGTCGACCACGGTGGCGCCGGTGCTCATGTTCGAGTAGAGCTCCAGCCGGCGGGCCTCCCGGACCAGATCGAGGATGTCGCGGCGCACGAGCGGCTCGCCGCCCGAGAAGTGGAGCTGGACGACGCCGAGCTCGGCCGCCTCGCCGAGCACGCGGATCCAGGTCTCGGTGTCGAGCTCCTGCCGGTAGCGGCCGAGCTCCAGCGGGTTGCTGCAGTACGGGCACTGCAGGGGGCACCGGTACGTCAGCTCGGCCAACAGCGCCAGCGGCCTATTCGGCGTCGTCACGGAGCAGTCCCCTTTCGACCAGGTGGCGCAGGCAGCCCTGCACGTCGTCCGACAGCTCGGAGGCCGGGACCGGGTCCTTCAGCTTGGCGACGAGCGCCGCGATCAGCTCGTCCGTCGAGCGGCCGTCGCAGAGCTGCACGATGGCGGCGGCGGAGTCGTTGAGCACGATCATCCCCTCCGGGAAGACGAGCTGGTGCTGATCGCGCAGCTTGTCCCACCGGTAGCGCGTGTGGGCGGCCAGCACGGGCCGCCGAATGACGGAATCCTCGCTCATCGTTCCGCGGGGGCGTCCGGCGCCCCGAGGCATCCGGATCCTCGCCGCATCATACAACGCCGTCGCGGCCCGGCCCCCGTCGCGACCGGCCGGGAAATGAGCCGGGCGCGGCTGGCGGGGGCGCCGGACGACGAGGCGGCGCGAGACGCCGGAGCGGGAACGGCCGGCCGGGGCGATGCAGCCACCCGCGAGCGGGAGGTAACGCTGCCGCGAACCTCCGGGTGGGCCGCCGGTCGGAGGCAGCTACCCGCGAGCGGGGGAAGGGAGCCGGTGGTGGCGAAGGGGGCGCCTCCGGGCCCGTGGTAAGCTCCCGGCAGGCGGCTTCGGCCCGGTCGGCGGGCTTCGTGTGCGCCGTCCGCCGCGCCTCCACGTCGCGGCGCCAACGACGGGAAGATGCAGGTACACGTCCTCGGGTCGGGCGCCGGCGGCGGCTTTCCCCAGTGGAACTGCAACTGCAGCAATTGCCGGCAGCTGCGGGACGGCACGCTGAACGGGTCGGCGCGCACGCAGTCGTCCATCACCGTGAGCGCCAACGGCACGGACTGGGTGCTGTTCAACGCGTCGCCCGACATCCGCGAGCAGTTGGCGTCGTTTCCCCCCCTGCAGCCCGGACGGGCGGTCCGCGACACCGGCATCTGCGCGATCGTGATCGTCGACGCCCAGATAGACCACACGACGGGGCTGCTGGTGCTCCGCGAGCACACCGAGCCCTGGGACGTCTACTGCACCCGGGCCGTCCACGAGGACCTGACCACGGGTTTCCCCATCTTCAACATTCTCTCCCACTTCCAGGGCGTGCGCTGGCACGAGGTGCCCACGGACGAGACGCCCTTCACGATTCCGAAGGCGGAGGGGCTGCGGTTCACCGCGGTTCCGCTGCGGAGCGAGGCCCCGCCCTACTCGCCGCGCCGTCACCGCACCGTACCGGGCGACAACGTCGGCGTGCGCATCGAGGACGTCCGAAGCGGCAGGAACCTCTTCTACGCACCGGGCCTGGGGGAGGTGGAGCCCCGTGTGCTGCGCTACTTCGAGGCCGCCGACTGCGTGCTCGTCGACGGCACCGTCTGGACCGACAACGAGCTGGCGCGCGAGGGCATCAGCGACAAGCGGGCGCAGGAGATGGGCCACCTGAACCAGTCGGGCGAAGGGGGGCTGGTCGGCGTGCTCCGGCCGCTGGCCTGTCCCCGCAAGATCCTCATCCACATCAACAACACCAACCCGATCCTCGACGAGGACTCGCCGGAGCGCGCCGCGCTCGCCGAGGCCGGCATCGAGGTGGCCCACGACGGGATGGACATCACCCTCTGACCAGATGACCGAAGAGGCCAGGACGCCGTGGACGCGGCAGGAATTCGAGCGCAAGCTGCGCGACAAGGAGAGGTTCTACCACGTCAACCACGAGTTCCATCTCCTGATGAACTCGGGGAAGCTCGACAAGGACGCCATCCAGGGCTGGGTGGCGAACCGCTTTTACTACCAGATCGCGATTCCGGTGAAGGATGCCGCCATCCTGTCCAATTGCTGGGAGCGGGACGTCCGCCGGGAGTGGATCAAGCGCATCCTGGACCACGACGGTGCGGCCGGCACGGAGGGCGGCATCGAGGCGTGGCTCCAGCTCGGCGAGGCGGTCGAGCTGACGCGCGAGGAGCTCTGGTCGCTCCGGCGCCTGCTGCCCGGCGTGCGGTTCGCGATCGACGCCTACGTCAACTTCGCGCGCCAGCAGCCGTGGGAGGTCGCGGCCAGCTCATCCTTGACCGAGCTCTTCGCGCCCGGCATCCACCAGGCGCGGCTCGACAACTGGCCGCGGCACTACCCGTGGATCGGCGAGCAGGGCTACCGGTACTTCCGCCAGCGGCTGACCGAGGCGCGGCGGGACGTCGCCTACGGGCTCAACCTGACGCTCGACTACTACCGGACGCGCGAGCAGCAGGAGCGGATGCTCGAGGTGCTGCAGTTCAAGCTCGACGTCCTGTGGACGATGCTCGACTGCATGTGGATGGCCTACGTCGAGAAGAAGCCCCCCTACCACAACGTGACCTGACGCCGGCGAATGCTGCGCGGCGTTCCCGCGATGCGCCGAGGAACGGCCCGTGGTCCGCGGGAGCGAGGCCGGCCCCGGCCGCGCGGAAGGAAGCTCGGAGACTGCGTCGCCGCCGGGCGGGCGCGTGCGAAGGGAGGGACGGGTGACCGTACACAAAAACGCAGGCAACGACGACCCCGGCGGTTCGTACCAGCGGGGTCGCCGGCCTACGAGAACTCTTGCCCGGACGAGCGAGTGTCCTAGCGGGCGTTGACGTAGTACGTCACTTCCATCGCGAGGACGATCTCTTTGATCTCAGGCTTGGTCCAGGTCATTTCATGACTCCTTCGTCGGTGAATGGACGACCACGTTGCTCGGAAGTCGCGACTATACCACCCTCGTCAAGGGCGTGCAAGCCTTCCGGCGGAAGAAAATCAGGCCCGCCGGTCGCGCCACCCACCGCGCCGGAAAAGTCGTTGCATCAGAACGAGTTGCAGCACGGGCGCGACGACCCAGGCGACCAGGGCGCCCTCCGGATCCCACCCCAGGACGACGAAGAGGGCGAGCGTCAGGCCCAGCAGTACCCCCCACTGCGTCACGACGGTATAGCCCAGGATCGGGCGCGTCCACCCCGCGCCGGTCAGCGCTCCCTGCGTGCCGATGCTCAGCGAGCTGAAGAGCTGGGCGACCGCGAACCAGCGGATCACGGTGGCGCCCAACGCTGCCACCTCCGGATCGACGAGAAACAACCCTGCCAGGGGGTGCGCGGCCACGATCGTCACGCCCGCGACGGCGGCCATGATCGCCGCCAGCAGCACGACGCTGCGGTTGCCGAGCGCCTGCGCCCGGTCCGGGTCGCCGGCGCCGACCGCCTGGCCGACGAGGGTGGCTGCCGCCACCTGGAACGCGAGAGCCGGGAGCACGGCGACGAGGCGTACCTGCAGCCCGACGCCCACCGCGGCGTGCAGCGCCGCCCCCGACACGCCGGCGCCGAGCATTCCCACGAACACGACGCGGGCACCGTTGCGCAGCACGCCGGCCAGGGCGGGCCACGCCCCGACGCGCAGCAGCCGCCGGATGAGCGCGCGGTCGAGGTCCCACGCCGGGCGCAGCCGAAGCCGCACGCCCCTCGCACCGCGACCGAGCAGCACGAGATACGCCGCCGTCCCCAGGGCGCGCGCCCCAACGGTCCCCATCGCGGCGCCGGCGACGCCGTAGGCGGGGACGGGGCCCACCCCGAAGATGAAGACGTAGTTCAGCGCCACGTTGAGCACGCTGACCACGCTCACGAGCCTCAGCGGCGTCCGCGGGTCGCCGGCGCCGCGGAAGGAGGCGGCCGCTACGAGGTTGGCCCACAGGAACAGGGTCCCGAGGAAGAAGATGCGCAGGTAGGGGGCCCCATGGGCCAGCGTCTCGGGGCTCGCCTGCATCAGGCTCAGCAGCGGCCCGCTCGCCGCGTAGCCCAGCAGCGTGACCGGAATGCCGAGCAGAACCACCAGGTGCAGGCTCTGGCGGACGGCGCCGTCCACCTGCCGGCGGTCGCCGGCCCCGATCCCCTGGCTGACCAGCGCTATGACGCCGGCCGATACCGCGAGCGCCGCGGCCTCGACCAGAAACGTGATCTGCCGGTTGAGGCCGATCGCCGCGCTGGCGTCGCTCCCGAGTCCGCGGACCATCAGGAAGTCCGCCGCGCCCAGGCTGAGCTCCAGCACGCTGTAAACGACGGTCGGCCAGGCGAGCGACCAGATGCGGCGAAACGAATCGCGGTCCGCCGTGCCCGATACCGCCGCGCGGGGGTTCTTCACCGGTCAGTCGGGGTCCGACCGCCGGCGCACAGTGCGCCGCGGGCCGGGAGCCGCGTCCAGTGTAGACTGGCCCGCGCCATGTCTCCCGCCGCCCGCTCCTCGAGCGACCCGGCGGAACGCTCGGCGGCCGGCCCGCTGGCACGCCCGGCGCCCGACCCGGAGGATCTCCGGGAGGCGGCTCCGCCGTCGCCCGCCGCCCTTGCGCTCGCCGCCGGCGCCGCGGCGCGGTACGGCGACGCGGCCGGCGCCCTCCACGCCGATCTCGTCGCCTTCCGGACCGTGGCGGCGCCCCCCGTCCCGAACGTCGACCTGCCGGAGTTCCACCGGCTCAAGGCGTGCCTGGCGCGGCGGGCGGACGAGTTGCGGCTCGACTACGAGGACCACGGGGCTGCGGTGGTGATCGGCCTCGGGTCGGCGCCGGACCGCCTCGGCCTGCTGACGCACGCCGACGTGCAGCCGGCCGACCCGGCGCGCTGGGGCGGCGACCCCTTCCGCCTCGACATCGTCACGGAGCCCGACCGGCTCGTCGGCCGCGGCGTCGAGGACGACAAGGCATCGATAGCGACGGCGCTCTACGCGATGCGCGCGCTCGCCGACCGCGGGCCGGTACGACGCCGGCGCGTCGAGCTCGTCGTCTCGATGACGGAGGAATCCGACTGGACGCCGTTCCGGGAGTTCCTGCGCGGCTGGCGTCCCCCGCCGCTCAACATCGCCCTCGACGGGGAGTATCCGGTCGTGACGGCCGAGAAGGGCACCGGGGCGGTCCTCCTCACCTTGCGGGACGAAGCCGAGCCGGTCGACGACGCCAGCCGGGATCGGCCGTCCATCGTCGAGTTGCGCGGCGGTGCGTTCCGCACGCAGATCCCCGCGGAGGCGGAAGCCGTCATCGAGGGGGCGGGTCCCGATCTGGCGCCCGCGCTCGAGGCCGCCCGGGACCCGTCGTGGGAGGTGCGCTTCGACTTCGAAGCGGACGGCGCAGGCGGTCCGGGCGGCGGCGGCCGCCTGCGCGTGCGGGCACACGGTCTCGCGGCGCACTCGTCGATGCCGCAGGAGGGCCGGAACGCCATCACCCATCTGGCCGCCCTGCTCGGTACCCGCCCTTGGCGCGCGGGGCCGGCGGCCCGGATGGTCTGTCTGATCAATGATCTCGTCGGCATCGGCGACCACGCGGAGCGTTTCGGCGATCTGGCGCACGCGCACGACTTCATGGGGCCCCTCACGCTGGCCCTGACGACCCTCGAGCGGGGTCCGGACGGATCGCTCACCGCCGGCCTGAACGTCCGCCGTCCCGTCGGGCGGAGCGCCGCCGCGGTGGATGCGGCCATCCGTGCCGCGCTTGAGGGCTGGCGGGCGCGCAACGCCGGAGTCCGGCTCGATGCCTCGATCCGGATCGGCGAGCCGTACTACGTCGAGTCTGCGCCGCACGTCCCCGTGCTGCTCGGCGTGTTCCGCCACTTCACCGGCAACCCGGACGCCGCTCCGATTGCCGTCGGGGGCGGGACGCAGGCGCGGCTGCTGCCGAACGGGGTCAACTTCGGCCCCTCGATGCCCGGTGCGGTCTACACGGGCCACAGCGATCACGAGTTCATGACGGTCGACCAGTTCCGGCTGAACCTGACGATGTGCACCGCGGCGCTGGCCGAACTCGCCGGCTGACCCGCCCGGCGGCTCGACCCGCGAGCTTGCCTGCACCGCCCGCGCCCGGACGTGCTCCGCCCGCTCCCCCGGCGCACGCGAGTGTCGGTGGACGCCCGGAGGACGACGTGAACGGCGGAGGTCAGTCGATGCCGGCGAGCTGCTTCGCGTAGCGGATGCTCGGCTCGATTTCGTGCTGCCGCCAGATGGTCATCTTCTCCGCCTCGATGCTCCCCTCGGCGTGCACCGCGAGCACCGCCTGGTAGCCCGCGAAGTCGCTGGCGGTGATCTCGGCGATGAGGTTCATCAGGCGCAGCCGATCCACGGCGCGGCCCTTGGCGGCCCCGAAGTAGCGGTCGACGAGCTCGCGCAGCCGCGGCTCCGCGAGGTCCTCCTCGCTGGGCCCGGTGACCAGGAGGCCGCCGGCGATGTCCTGCACCCACGCCAGCGCCTGGTGGTAGCCGGTGGCGAAGTGGAGCTTGGCGATGTTGATCAGCTCCGCGTTGGGGACCGCGATGCCGCTCACCGCCTTCGACTCGCGGGCCGCCTCGCGGGTCATGCCGCGGCAGATCTCGGCGTAGCTGATGAGCTTCGCCAGCTTGTCGCGGACGTGCCCCGCGGAGAGGATGCCGTTGTAGTCGGCCATCAGGTGCGCGGCGCCGACGAAGAGGTCGACCAGCGGCAGCTTGTAGCTGACCGCCGTGAAGCGGTGGAACTCGACGAAGGTCTTGGCCAGCGGCCCCGCGACGTCCACCTCCCCCTTCAGGAAGACCCGGTCCCAGGGCACCCTGACGTCCTCGAAGACGGTCAGGGTCTCCATCATCTTGTGTCGGGAGCTGACCGGCTGCTCGAACGCCGTCCCCTTGCGGCCGCCGTAGCCGCTGGCCAGCATCGTCAGGCCCGGCGCGTTGGCCGGCACCGCGCACGCCACCGCGTAGGCCTCCTCGCCGGGCTTCAGGTTGCGGGTCGGCAGGACGATGATCTCGTGGGCGTTGGTCGAGACCGACGTGTGGACCTTGGCCCCTCGCAGCGTGATGCCGGTCTCGTCCTCGCCGACGACGCGGACGTAGTAGTCGGGATGGTCCTGCTCCGTCGGGCCCCGGCTGCGGTCTCCCTTGACGTCGGTCTGGGCCACGGCGACGGCCAGGTCGCGGTCGCGGCAGTACGCGTGAAACCGCTCGACCCGGGGCAGGTACGCGGTGCCGCGGGTCCGGTCGAGGTGCTCCGCCACGAGTCGCAGCGCGAAGAGGGCGTCCGTGCCGATCTCCTTGATGAGGATGACGAGGGTGCCCCCGAGAGCCGTGGCCCGCTCGATGAGGGCGCTCCGCTGCAGCAGGTCGTCGGCGGTCCGCGGGATGTGGTAGTAGCGCGAGTACGGCCCCTCGGGGCCGTCGACGACCGCGAGGGCGCGCTCGGCCGCATCGTCAGCCATCCGGTAGTCGATTGCCGCGTGCTCGACGGCGACCCCGATGACCGGGTGCGTCGTCACGTCGTCCACCCGTTTGCCGCGGTAGTACACCGTCCGTCCGTCG
>JAPOWL010000675.1:0-927 GCA_026707615.1 Acidobacteriota bacterium
GCAGGAGGCGGTGGCGGCTGTGGTCGGGGCGCCGCGTGAGCGGGTCAACAAGGCCATATCGCAGTTTGTGCGTCTCGGCTGGCTGGGCCGCTCGGGGAACCACTACATCATTCTCGACCGAGCACAGTTGAACCTGCGCAGCCGCTAGATCTGCCCGGCGGTGCGAGCAGGCGCCCCGTCGGCCGCCGGCGCGGAGACTCCCGACCGGATAGAAGTATGCGCTCGGGGAAGTAGAACTCTGATGTCGGCGGCGGTGAGCGGATTCGGCTCAGAGCCCGAGCAGATCGGCGATGAGTTCTCGAATCTGACCCAGCGCGACGGGCCCGACGTTCGCGCCGGCCGTCTCGACGATGCGGTCGACGCTGACGGTCGTCGGCAGATGGGCCGCGGCGACGCCGAACTCACCGATGTCGACCTCGCTCAACCATCCACGCCGCGTCGTGGTGCAGGGGACGACCAGGACTGCGTGCTGCGGGAATTCGAGCACGTCGTCGGAGGTGACGACGATCGCCGGTCGGACGAACCCCGGCTCGCCCCGCGCCGGCGTCCCGAAATCGCAGCGGACGACGTCACCCGCTCGCATCGGCCACGTCGCCTGCTGACGCATCCAGCACGGCCTGCTCGTCGGCCTCGAGTGGGGCGCTCGCGAGCTGAGCCCCGATGATGCGTCGACGTTCCCGCCGGATCAGCTTCTCCAGCTGCGCGTCGAACGTGAGCCCCTCACGATCGGCAAGCTGCCGCAAGGCATCCCGCGTCTGGACCGAGACCTTGATGGTAGTCGAATCAGGCATATCCAGCAGTATACCTAAGGGGGCACCGATGTCGAGATTCTCCGAATCCCGATCGCGGGTCGAGCGCCGTGAGCCGCTGACGATGCAACAGGGGTCGTCGAACCGTTTGTGTTGTAGCCGAGTCCCCTGATCAGAC
>JAPOWL010000675.1:937-10829 GCA_026707615.1 Acidobacteriota bacterium
TGTTGGAGCCGAGGCCACTGATCAGACCAACGCCAGCCAGCAGACGAGGTGCACGTCGTCAGGCGTGATCTCCGGTAGCGGCTGGGGCGGCCTGTAGGGCTCGAGGCCGAGGCTGCGGACCACGCTGAGCACGTTGGCGGCTTGTTCGGCGGGATCGTCCGAACCACCCATGGCAGTCCGGAAGGTGCGGATGATGCGCTCGGGGTAGGGCGCGCAGATTGCGTCGATGGTCCTGTCGATCTCGTCCTGCGTGAGCCCTTCCGGGGGATGCGAGCGCAGGATCTCCGCGGCCCGCCGCAGTGCCGGGGGTACTCGGGGTTCGAGGTTGGCCTTGTCGGCGAGGAAGTTCCAGCGTTCGATGATGTCGGCGCGGGCGATGTCCCAGGCGGTGAATGCGCCGCGGTAGGTGTCGTCGTCGAGCGCTCGGGGCGTGTCGAAGCCGTCTGGGGGCCGGGCGCGGTCGAGGCAGGCCAGTGTCTCGGCGATCACTACGGGCTCTCCGCCGGTTGGCTCGCTGCTGCCGTTCGGCTCATCGTCGCTGCCCGGTTCGACATAGCGGAACAGTGGTTGTGGCCAGTCGCCCACTTGGACGCAGAACACGTAGCCGGCCTTTCCGTCGGCGCCGGCGACGGCCATCCCGGACCCCGATCCCCAGGGCAGCGCCTCGATCTGCTCGTGGAATCCCTGTTCGATTGCTCGCCGCAGTTCTTGGCGGTATTCCTCGCCGGACAGCACGCCGCGGGCGGTGCCGCCCCGCTCGAATAGGGAGGCGTCCTCGCGCCGGATGCGTTCGATCTCCTCACGGGTCTCGGTGAAGCTGATGTCGCGTCCGGCTTGGTCGGGGAGGACTTCGCCGACGCCGATGCTGGCTGCGGCCTGGGTGAGTTTGCGATGTAGTCGTGCTTCGAGGCCGAGTAGATCGTCGAGGCGGGTGTCAGGGAAGATGCAGCGGATGAACACCTCACTGTGTAGAGAGCCGATCCGGTCGATGCGGCCATGTCGCTGCACGAGGCGCATGGGGTTCCACGGCAGGTCGTAGTTGATGATGTGGCGGGCCTGCTGCAGGTTGACGCCCTCAGCGAGCACATCGGTCGTCACGAGGACGTCGTAGCGGTCCTCGTCCAGCCCGGCCGGCGCGTCGGTGGTGCGGGGCGCGAATCCCCACACTGCCGCGTCCTTGTTCGGTGAAGCCGTCGAACCTGAGAGGGAGGCGATGCGGCCCCGATAGGCGGCGAGCCGCGGGTCGGTCTCACTCGCCTCCTCGAGGAACTCGACGATCCAGTCCACGGTGTCGGCGTAGTAGCTGAAGATCAACACCTTGTGACGGTCGCGGGTGTCCTGGGCGCCGACGCCGGAGGTCTTGGCTTCGGCGGCGATGGCTGCGAGCTGTTTGACGAGTTCAGCGAGAGTCGGATCGTCGGCGCGAGTGACGGTGCGGGCCGTGGCCGCCAGTGAGCGCAGGATGTCACGGTCACGTGTGACATGGAGGCGCAGCTTGTCGATCTCGTATAGAGCGGCGTCGTCGGTCAGCCCGATGTGCGCGTCGAGGTAGAGGTCGACCTCTTCGATGTCGTCGGAGTCGGTGGCGATCCAGTCGGCGAGCGCCTCTCCGGTGGCCACTCGGCCGTTGTCCAGCAGCGAAAGGAAGGCGTCATGGCTGGATGCCATCCGCGCGCAGGTCCGGCTGAAGGCGTACGGCGACGACTCGAAGCGCTTCAGGAGTCCTGACCGCAGCAGTCCCGCCAGTTGCACCTCGTAGGTGTCGACCGCTCGATCCAGCCGGTATTGCGACGGCACGTAACGCGCCAGCTTGAGCGCCTCCGGATCGTCTGGAGTGGCGTCGGGATCCAGAGCGCGGGCGATCTGGTCGAAGAACCCGGGTAGCACGGCGTCGAGGTCGTAGACCACCTTACGAACCCGCGGCGTCGGGAACGTGATCGGCTGGGACCGCCCGTCGATCCGCACCGTGTCGTTGGGGTAGAACCGCTTGACGAACGAGCGGGTCCGGCGCACCGCTACTGCGTCGAGCACGTCGAACAGATGCTCGGGGGTGAGATCATCGGGGTTCTGCGCCATGGCGGCGGCGAAGTGATCACGCAGCGAGCGGATCCCAACGTCGGCGAACGTGGCATCGTTGCGCAGGAAGTAGCTCAACAGGTAGTAGAGGTCCCAGAGGCTGTTGTTCACCGGCGTGGCCGACAGCATCACCAGCTTCTTCGGCGGTGACCCGGCCAGCAGGCGGCGCAGCGCCTCGGCCCGCTGCGTGCTGGGGTTGCGCAGGTTCTGGGCCTCGTCGATCACCACCATGGCGTAGTCGTTGACGTTGACGGCTTCGAGCTTCGTCCCTCGGGCGTGCTCGGGATTCAGGCGCTGCTCGCCGGCGAGGTCCTCGTACGAGATCAACTCCATCGGCAGGTTGAACTCCGAGCGGAACGCCCGCCAAGGCCCGTCGCGCAGCGTGGCCGGCGTGATCACCAGCACCCGCTGGCGCCGGTCCAGCGCCGCCT
Source organism: Acidobacteriota bacterium (assembly GCA_026707615.1). GTDB lineage: Bacteria > Acidobacteriota > Vicinamibacteria > Vicinamibacterales > UBA8438 > JAGWAJ01. The sequence goes on from JAPOWL010000675.1 coordinate 3,445, forward strand.
CGCGGATCAACTCGCCGGCCAGGAAGGTCTTGCCCAGCCCCACCTCGTCGGCGACGAGCACCCCGTTGTGCTCGTCGAGGATGCGCCGCGCCCGCCACAATCCGTCGGTCTGGAAAGACGTGAGGTGGATCTGCGGTGCACCCTCAGCGGCGGCCTCGGCCGCGAGATCATCGCCGTAGAGCTGCCACAGCATCCGCAGGTAGATCAGTTGCGGCGGATGCGGATCGAAACGGCCCTCGAACAGAGCGGCCAAGTCGTAGTTGACGGCCTCGGCCCACAGCTCCTCGAACCACTCCTGCACCTGCCGCACCACGTGAGGCGAGTAGTTGCCCAAGTTGAGTTCCAGGTTGGTGGCCAGCCCGGCGTGCGTGAAGTTCGACGACCCGGCCACCACGCCGTGCGACCGGTCGCTCACCAGGAACGCCTTGCCGTGCAGGAAGCGCCCCTCCAGCCTGCGGACTTGGACTCTGCCGGATTGCAGCCAGGCGACGAGTCGACGCACCGCCGCGTCGGTCTCCACGGAGAACCCCAGCAGATCCCGGTCGGTCGTCAGGTCGCGCTCGTGGCCCTCCAGCGCCCGCCGCAGCCGGGCGGCCGCTGCCCGCTCCGGCCGCGCCGACTCGTCGCCCAACGTCCGCGGCCTCCTCTCCGGCGGTGTCGGCTCCGCCCCCAGCAACAGCCGAGCCCCGGTCAGGTGATCCAGCGAGTCGGCCAGCAGCGAGTACCCACCGACGTTGAAATAGGCGCTGGCGATGTCCAAGCGAGCCCCACCCACGAACGCCGTGGCCGCATGCGTGATATAGCCGCTCAGCGCCTCCGCAACCGTCCGCCCGGCCCGGTTGGTGGCCAACTCCGGCTTCGGCTCTGCGACCTTACTCAGATTAGTTATCATATGTAATTTCGTGATAGTTGGAGTTGTGCCGCTGGTTTGGGGTCGCTAGAGTGGCCGGCGTGATCGGGGGTGTGCTCCGGTGAGTTCGGTGAGCGTCGTCCCGCCCGGAGCGGCGGTCGAGTACCCGGAGGGGCCGCGAGTGCCGGAGGGGGACCTGCAGACGCGCAGGCGCATGGAGTTGGTGTCGGCGTTGCGCGACTGGTTGGCGGGTCGTCCCGGCGGGGAGTCGGCGTGGGTGTGCACCGACATCAACATCTACTTCGAGGAGGGAGATCCGAGGGTCGTGGTGGCACCGGACGTGGCGGTGGCGTTCGGGGTGGACGTCGAAGCGGTGGAGAACCGCAGCACCTACAAGGTCTGGGAGGCTGGAGCGGTGCCGGTGTTCGCTCTGGAGATCGCCTCCCATACCACCTTCAAGCGTGATCTCCGGGCCAAGCCTGCGATGTTCGCGGCGTTGGGCGTGGAGGAGTACTGGCGGCTGGATCCCACCGGCGGGGATTATTTCCGGCCGCCGTTGCAGGGCGACGCTCGCAGGTCGGGCCGGTGGCGGTCGATCGAGGTCAGCGAGGAGGGCGACGGCGGGCTGCGGGGCCGTTCGGAGGCGCTCGGGCTGGACCTCTGCTGGCAGCCGCCGAAGCTGCGCCTGTTCGACGTCGCGACCGGGCGCTGGCTGCGCGACTACGACGATCAGAACGCCGCTCGCGTAGAAGCCGAAGGCCGCGCTCTCGACGCCGAGGGCCGCGCTCTCAACGCCGAGGCCCGTGCCGAGCAAGCCGAATCCGCCCGGCGCGCCCTCGAGGCGGAACTGGACGCCATGCGGAGGCTGCGCCCGCAGTAGGCGCCCGGAGGGTCGTCGGCGGATTCGTGGAGACTGCTCGCGCCGCCGGAGGTAAACGGCGGGGTTCACGTCGGCCTTCTCCACGCCTCGGCCCATTGCTCGAGGTGGCGCCGGTACTGGGCGAGCGTGCTCTCGGCGTAGTCGTAGCCGGCGAGGAGGTCCGCAACGGCCTCGCCGGTCGGGTCGGCGGGATCGAGCCCGTGCTCGAGGGCGTGATCCACCCACCTGGACGCCACCCGTTGCTTCTCGGCGAGAGTCTTGTCGCTGGAAGAGAGATCCCCCTCGAGAAAGGTCTGCGCCCGCAGCCGCCACCGCAGATCGTTCAGGACCGGGCCGCCGACCACTCGCCACTCGTCCCATCCGTTGCGTGACCCGTTCGTCAGGTGACCGGCGGCGCCCGACGGAGAATCGAAGGTCCGCCCTTCGACCTCGATATTTCCCTCTGCGGTGATCGTTGCCTGATGCGCCCGGGCGCGGTGCGTCATGGTTATGGCTGTTCCGGGGCTGAGCAGACCGGCCTCGATGAGATCGTTGATCGTCTCCCGCCGGGCGCGTCGCGGTGGATCGTGGCGCGAGTCGAAGATCGGCGGTTGCGGATCGTCCTCCGCGCGGCCCGTCGTCTCAGGAGAGTCGTGGGGGCTGCTCCCGGCGGGCGCCTCCCCGGCCCGCCCGCCGGGAGCGCCAGCCGAATCATCAAGCAGGATCGAGTCATCAAGCAGGATCGAGACGAGCCGTGCGGCGGCGTCGCTCGAGAGCCTGGCCTCGGCGGTCTCGAATAGCAGCATCCACCCGTCGGGCGACCGTCTGACGCCGATGGTGCTGCCGTCGATGCAGCCGATGTGGTGGTCGTCATTGCTCATGTGATCCTCCGGAAGTGTTCGAGCACGGCGGCGTGGCGCTCGGAGTAGTCGGTGCCCTCGTGGAACGTCTCATAGATGACGGCCAGATCGCTCTCGTCGAGGCCGTACAGATGCGCCACGCAGGCGTCCAACTCGCAGATGAGGTCCTGCTTGGTGGCCTCGTCGCGCACTGAGCCCACCGGCACCCCCACCTCGCCGGCCCACTCGGCGAACCGCTCGTCCACCGCAGCAAGCCGCCCCGCGATCTCCACCACCCGGTCGCGCACGGGATGGCCCTCACCGGGGTCCGGAATGGTGAGCTGACCGAGCTGCTCGAAAGTCATGTGTAACTCGACTGTCCGTCTGGCCTGCCAGTCCAGCGGCATGGAGCACAGCACACCCAACACGTACGCGTCATCAGCCGCTGAGCCCTCGGTGCGTAAGAGGTACGGGGCCTGATGCACAATCACTCGATCTCCGGGGACGAGAGCGGCGATCAGTGTGCGCGAATCAGTGGCGCGTGCAACGTCCCGAAACGCAATCCGGGGATGGTGGCAGGGCAGTGTCGCGGGATCCTCGATGAGTTCCGTCGACTGTTCGGCGAAGGCCGATGATCGGCTTCGGCTTTGCGCCAGCCGCTTGTCCTGCAGGTAGACCGTGATGCTCGCGGCGTCCACGCTGTCGTAGTAGATGCCGGTGTCGGGCGCCCAGATGTTGAACGACGTGCCCTTGTAGACGGGCCAGATTTCGGTCACCTGGAGTCTCCCTCGACGTGCCGGGCGGAGTCGCCGTCGTCGTTCACGAACCTGTGCCTATCTCCGGTGGCATCGAGTTCGCGGACCGGGCGGTGGTGCCATCGTCGTTCACGAACCGGCTCCGGTCCGCGGTGGCGTGGAGTTCGGCGATCGGTCGGAGGCGCCACGCCCGTCGTCGCGGCGGAATCGGTGCCGGTCGGTCGTGGCGTTGAGGTCGCCTTGGACCGGCCTCGCTCGCCACCGCCTCGGGAATCGAGAGAGAGAGAGAGAGAGAGAGAGAGAGAGATCTTTTTCGAGGTCCGCACCGTCGAAGCGGGAGTGCTGCTTCATCGTTCGCCAGACGCGGAACGCCGCCCGCGTGGGCACTTGGGGAAAGGCGACGGTGGTCGACCAAGACGAGAACTCCGCCACCGGCACCTCTTCGGGCTTCTCCTCGATCAGGCGCCGGAAGTGCTCCAGCGAGACCGCCGGACCCGGATAGATGGCTACGTGAGGTGAGTCCTCAAGGCCACCCCCTCGGGTCGCATCGTTGCCGAGATCGTCGACAGACCGCGACGAGTGCGACCGTGTAGCGCGCGTCGACGTCGGCGAAGGCCCACTGGCGGGTGTTGAGGCAGGTGACGACGGACACTTCCGGGTGATCGCCACCAGTGCCGCTGTGTAGGACCTGTGGACGTCCTCGAACACCCATCCCCGGTGGTTGATGAGCGTCGCCACCGATATCGACAGGAGGTGCCGTGCCGTGCCGTGCCGTGCCGTGCCGTGCCGTGCCGTGCCGTGCCGTGCCAGGTTCAGCGAAGTCTACTTGGTGCTCTCGACCTGAGAGGAGATGTCTTCGCCAGTTCGCCATCCCTGCGTCAGACACAGCGCTGCGGGGAAGCACCAGTCCGACGCGGCCGCTGTCTCGGGCCAACTCCAGGTTCGCCCACGAGAACGCCTTGTACAGGTCGGTCTGGCCGGTCCCAAGGTGGGGGAACGTGGCTCTCAACAGCTTCTTGAGGGCGCCTGCACGTTCTTTCGCACGCTCGAACTCTGCGGCAAGATCGGGTCTGGCCGCCTCGAGTTCGTCGATGCGGGCGCGGCGCTGCGACACCGGGAGCGATCGCACGCCGGGAATGTGGACACCCCACCAGACTTCCCTGTCAACCACCACCTTCTCCCACGGGGGGTTTCCGAGGAGGCAGTCGAAGCCTGGGTTGTCTCTCAGCACCACCTCGGGGAAGGCCGCCGGGAAGTAGACGGGTTGCAGGTTGCGGATCGCTGTCCGGGTCTCTTCGGCTGCGGCCTCTTTGAGCAAGGTGGCCTCGTCGAATCGCTGTGGCAGCGTGCATGCGCCGGCCCGGTGCGCGGCGACGAGGTCGAACAGTGCCCTTGCGGGTGCCACAGCTGCGCGAGCCTCCGCGTGCGCCTTACGCGCCTCGTCGATCTCGGCCTTGTCTGCGTCGGAGGTCCGGGCGAGGCGGCCGAGGGCGCCTGCGGCGCGGGCCAGCAGGCCTTCGATCTGGTCACGGAAAAGGCTCGGCGCCTGCGGATCGGCGTCGGGATCGAGAGCGGTGACCACCTCGTCGAGAGTTCCCACGCCCGTGAGGCTGTCGCCGTGGATGAGGTTGTGGTCGAGTAGTGACAGTGGCAGGCCGGGCACGAACGTGTGGACCCAGATGGACAGCCGGGCCAGTTCTACAGCCACGCGGTTGCGGTCCACGCCGTAGACGCAGTGGCGGGCCACCTGGCGGCGCAGCAGCGAGCCGGTCTCTATCTCGGTGCCGGCGGCGGCCTCCCCCAGGGCCCCCAGGGCGGTGTCGCGCAGCCGGTTCAGTTCGGCGGTCACCGCCGTGACCGGGTGCAGGGCCAGCCACCCCGACAGTCGCGCCTCGACGCGGTCCAGTGCCGCCACCAGGAAGTGTCCCGAGCCCATGGCGATGTCGGCGCAGCGGAAGTCGAAGAAGGCCTCGGCCAGCGCCGCGTCGTCTCCGGCGGCGCGCAGGACGTCGAGGCGGGCCACGTGGTCGTCCAGCGCCGGTTCGAGCGCGTGGTCCAGCAGGTGCTCCACCGCGAACGGTTTGGTGAAGTAGCTGCCGGTGGCCTTGCGGACGCCGGAGCGGTTGTGCAGGTACACCTCGCCCGCCCGCACCACCGCCTCCTCGACGGCGGCGGCCGGCACGTAGGTGTCGCTTCCCTTCACTCGGCGCACCGCCAAGTCGTCGGCCGCCACGGCCAGGCGCGACTCCAGCAGACCCTCGTAGATGGTGCCGAACTCGCGCACCGACAGCGACCTGAAGTCCACCGGCCCCCAGCCCTCGTGGCGGCTCTCGCCCTCGTCCACCAGCAGGTAGGCCAGCGCCGGCGCGAACTCGGCGTCAGCCAGATCCAGGCGGGCCAGCGCGGCGCCCGCCTCGCTGACCGCGGGGTCGCTGGAGAACAGCCCGCCGTTGTAGGCCGGCACACCCCAGCCCCGGTTGCCCCGGTCCACGGCGCGCCAGAGTTGGCGGACGTCCTCCCAGTCGTCGCAGGCCTCGGCGTCGTACACCAGGCGGCCGTCGTTCAGGTCGTCGGCCAGGCGTCGGGCCATCTTCTTCAGCGAATGGTCGGCGTAGCGGTCGTTGCTCCGGTAGGGCAGAAGGTCGGAGTCCTCGGCGTAGGCCACGAACAGCAGCCGGAACAGGATCACCATGACCTGCTCGTAGGCGTCGTCGAGGTCCTGCGGCGACGGCTCGGGGCCCATCCGCCGGGCCACCGCTCCCGCCAGGGCGGGGACCGTCTTGTAGTAGACCCGCTCGCGCAGCCGCTTGGCCAGGTCGGAGGCGAAGTCGGCCGACTCCGCCAGCAGCACCTCCAGGCTGCCGCCCTGCCTGAGGGCGTCGGCGGAGAACAGCAGCGGGAGGAAGTCGGCCAGGTCGTCGGCCAGCAGCGCCAGGTTCAACTCCACGAACGACTCCGCCCGCCCCTTGCGGCCCACGCCGACGTCCCCGCGGGCCGCGTAGAGGCGGATCTCGGCACCGCGGGTGAGCACCACCCAGTCGAGGTTCTCGGTGTCGGCCAGCGCCAGGCCGCGCGACACCGGCGAAGCGCCGTCGAAGCGGCCGGCGGGGGCTTCGAACGGCTCGCCCTCGTCGCAGAAGACAGCCACCGCCCGGCTGCGGCCGTCGATGCGCAGCAGCGACGCGCCGGTGGACAGCACCTGCACCTCGAAGCCCAGCGCCTCCACCAGCCGGCGCCCCCTCAACCCCAGCAGTGCCGCGACGCGACCGCCCGGCGCCCCGACCGCTGTCGGGCCCGGCCCGGAACCGGAGCGAATCGCCGCCGCTGTCACCAGCAACTGCTGCGTGGCCAGCAGACCCACGTTGCGCAGCCCCGGCATGTCGGAGTCGAGTTCGGGCAGGGCAGCCAGCAGGAACCGGGCGGCGGTATGACGGTTCGGCTCGTCCAGAGCCACCGCCGCCAGCCGCTCGGCCTGCGACATCTCAATGCCATGGTGCACCGCCGGCTGATCACCAACCGGCCCACACAGCGACGTCTTCCACTCCCCGTGGACCGGATAGATGACCACCAGCAGCACTGGACTCACTCGACCCGCCCGGCGCTTCGTCCAGGCTTGTCGCAGATCGGCAGCGGCTGGCCTTCGCGCCGCCCGCGCCAGCACCACCTCCAGCCCGTGCGGCGCCTCCTGCACGAACAGAGCGTCGGGCTGCAGCGTCCGCGGGAATTTCTCCGGCGCTGTCCAAGTCACCGGATCGCGCTCCGGCAGGAAAGCGAGGGGAGCCCCAGTCTCACCCGATCGGATCGCAGTCACCGCTCGCCTCGTCCCGTCCAGCCTTGGCCTTTGACAGCCGGGACAGTAGACGCGCTGAGCCATCGCGTCCGGTCTGCCTTCCTGATGGCCTACCTGACGGCACCGGTGTGGGCAGTCGGACCGGCGGATCCGTAATGACAGAGTCGAGCGCTTGGCCCGGATCGAGGGCCACCTTGGCATCGGCTTCCCTGACCGGGACGCTGGCGGAGAACCCCCGCCCCAGATTCCCCGAAGCGCCGCCGGCTGAGCAGGCCGTCGGGGCGGATCTGCC